>JAJRPW010000048.1 GCA_024280585.1 Alphaproteobacteria bacterium | reverse complement strand
GAAATATAAAGAGCATGAATTGCTGTTTTTACCACGGCATGGCAAAAATCATGAGCTTTTGCCGCATGAAATAAATTATCGAGCGAATATATTTGCGCTAAAAAAATTGGGCGCTAAACAGGTTTTGGGATTATCGGCGACGGGCAGCTTGCGTGAGGATATTCATCCCGGTGAATTTGCAATTCCTGAGCAATATTTCGACTGGGTCAAGGGCAATAGGAACCGCACATTTTTTGGCGAGGGAGTGGCAGCGCATATCTCAACGGCGCAGCCAATTTGCCCGAATATGACTAAATGGGTGGCGGAAAAAGCGTTTGAGATGGGGTTGAAGTTGCATACTGGTAAAACATATGCCTGCGTGGATGGCCCGCGGCTTGGAACTAAGGCAGAGAGTAATTTTATGCGTATGGCAGGCTGTGATCTGGTGGGTATGACCAATGTGCCGGAAGTATTTTTGGCGCGTGAAGCACAGCTTTGTTACGCAACAATTTGTATGATTACTGATTATGATTGTTGGATGGAAGACCCGGCGAAACATGTAACTGTCGCAAAAATGATTGAGCGTTACGGCGAGAGTTTGCAAAAAGCGCAAAAATTGTTGCTGTCCTTGCTGGATTCGCCGCTGCCAGAGATTGACTCAGGATATAGAGAGGTTTTAAAAGGGGCTATACTCACACCGGAGGCGGCTATACCAGAAGAAAAAAAACAAATGTTACAAATATTAAGAGCTTAAAATGATAGCAATATCAGTGATTATTCCTCTGGCTCCCGATGAAACTAAGTGGGGGGCGCTGCTTGGCGATTTGGATAATATGCCTGATAATACAGAGGTTATTCTTGTTAGTTCTGACTTAGGGCGGCAGGAAAATAGTAATATTTCCAATAAAAATGTGGTTTGGCTTACAGCAAAATCCGGTAGAGCGAGCCAAATGAATGCCGGGGCGGCGGCTGCAAAAAATGAATATTTATGGTTTTTACATGCAGATTCCAGATTTGCAGAAAATACACTGCCATCGCTGCTTGCAGCTATAAAAAAGCATCCGGATGATTTGTTGTATTTTGATCTGGCTTTCTTGCAGGATGCAACGTTTCTTGTGCGTTTAAACGAATTGGGCGCAAATTTTCGTTCACGTGTATTAAATACACCGTTTGGTGATCAGGGTTTTTGTATTAATAAAGAGTTGTTTTGCAAGGCGGGTGGATTTATAGAAGGGCTGGCATATGGCGAAGATCATGTATTTACATGGAAAATGCGGCAGTTAGGAGTTAAGGTTAGGCCGGTACAAGCTAAATTATATAGCAGCGCGCGCAAATATAAAAAATATGGCTGGCTGCAAACAACTTTAAAACATCAGTATTTATGGCTAAAACAAGCATGGCTCCAGTGGAGGGCGATATGAAAGGTGCGCTGGCTATTTTTGCTAAAACTCCTGGGATTTCACCGGTAAAAACCCGCCTTGCTGCGGATATCGGCGTAGAAAAAGCAGAGGAATTTTATCATTTAAGTTTAAAATCAATTGAAGAGGTTGCCAGCCGGGCGCAAGAAATTTCAGAAAATAACCTAACCCCATATTGGGCATTGGCGGAGGAAAAATCGGGGACAAATGCTTTATGGCAGAAATTTCCGACCATATGGACAGGTGAGGGCGATCTTGGTAATCGTTTGCATAATATTTATAGCAATTTATTAAAAACTCATGATTTTGTAGTGATGATAGGAAGTGATAGTCCGCAGCTTACGCCGGAATTATTGATTGATGCGTCAAAGCTTCTGGCAAAGAATAATTGTGTTATAGGTTCGTCTATAGATGGTGGCTTCTATCTTTTTGCAGCAAAAATTGTGATTGCAAAAAATATTTGGATGGATGTGAAATATAGTGAAGATACTACCCTTGACCAGTTGGTTAAACAACTTAACAAGCATGATATAAGTGCGGAAATATTATCAAAACAAGGCGACGTCGATACGATAGCAGATCTGGAAGATTTGATGAGGTCATTGGAAGATAATGATAATTTATTGCCGGCGCAGATGAATTTGCAGAAGTGGTTGGGGTTATAGTATGTCTCATTTGAACTGACCGGTCGTCATTCTGCGGATTCACAAAATGCACCTAGAAAAACCTAGGCTAAAATTTTGTTCACCTTGAATTCCTACGGTCAATTCAAAGCAGAAACACTATATTATAAAATTTTTCCTTATAAATTAACGCTTTGTTAACTAAAATCTTGTAGTTTTAGTTGAGATATTGTTAATTTAAATATACACATAGTATTATAGTAAATCTTAATTTTATTTACACGTTGTTGTTCATCGGTCTCATAAAATTCATGTACTAAGTGTACACTCAAATTTTATTCGCCTCGAACGCCTAGTGTAAAACAAATTAATATCTACTATAGCAATTAATAATAGCGCAGGAAAAACTATTATGTTAGACAAGATGGAGCTGGCAGAATTATTAGCAGTTAAGATATGCCATGATTTATCGGGGCCTGTTGGTGCTGTGAATAATGGTGTTGAGCTATTACAGGAAGGTAGTGAAGAAATCCAGGAAAAATCTATAGAGCTTGTTGAAGCAAGCGCGAAAGATGCGGTGGCCAGGCTGCTGTTTTTTAGACAGGCATATGGCGCTACGAATGATCAGGCGGAAATAAATTTATCGTCCTTAAAGTCCCTGGCAGAAAATTTTTTCTCACAAAGAAGCATAGAACTGGATTGGCCGGCAGCAGATATAAATTCAACTGTAACAGAAAGTATCAAAAATATTTCAGGCAAGCTTATATTAAATATTATTTTGTTAGTTTCGACTACGTTGATATATGGCGGTACTATTTTAATACGCCTTGATAAGAATATAAAAATAACAGGTAGTGGCAAGGCAGTAAAAATTGATCAAAGCATTTTAGCGGTGCTATCCGGAGACAATGATGCGAAGGTAGATATAAAAAACTTGCAGGCATATTTGGTACAATTATTGGCTGAAAAGTCGGATTATAAGCTGAGTCTGGAATATGACGATGATCATATCGAAATAATTTTAAATTAAACGCCTTAAGGAGTAGGTATGGATGAGTTAATTGAAGATTTTCTGATGGAGACAAAGGAAGGGCTTGAGGCTATGGATAATGACATAGTTACTTTGGAGAAGGAGCCTGAAGAAAAAGAAATAATAGATAATATCTTCCGAACCATGCATACAATTAAGGGTACATGTGGTTTTTTGGGATTGTCGCGCTTGGAAAGAGTGGCGCATGTGGGCGAAGATCTTTTCGATAAAATTCGTGAGGGTGCTATGTCAGCCACTCCTGAAGTGGTTTCGTTGATATTAAAAGCTGTTGATCAGATTAAGTACATACTGGACTATATAGAAGAAAATGAGACAGAACCCGAAGGCGATGATGATGAGTTAATAGCTAAATTAAGGGCGTGTGTTGATAGTGGGGGAGTCGAAGCTGCTGCTGCGCCTGCTACAGAGGAAGCCAAACCAGAGGCTGTAGCTGCTGTAAAAAAGGATGATATTCCAAGAGATAATGAAGATTTACAAGCATTGTTTGATGAAACCGAATCTTTGGTTGATACAGGAGAAAAACCGGCAGAAAAACCTAGGGAAGAAGCTAAGCCTGCGGCTGCGACGGCGGAAAAGAAGGATGATATACCGCGTGATAATTCGGATTTGCAAGCATTGTTTGATTCAACTGAGTCTTTGGTTGATACAGGAGAAAAACCAGCAGAAGTTGCTAAGCCGGAAGCTGCAGTGGCAAAAGTTGAAGAAAAACCTACGCCGGCAAAGAAAGCGAAGAAGAAGCCTGCTATGGCGCAGAATATCAGAGTTAATATTGATGTATTGGAAGCCTTAATGCAGCAGGCGAGTGAATTGGTTTTGACACGAAATCAGTTGTTACAAATATTACGAACAAAGCAGGATAGTGATTTTTCAAGTGCGTTGCAAAGATTAAATAATATCACAACGGAGCTGCAGGAAAGGGTTATGAAAACCCGGATGCAGCCTGTGGGCAACGCCTGGACGAAGCTGCCAAGGGTTGTAAGAGATCTGGATACGGAGCTGGATAAAAAAATTGAACTGAAAATGATAGGTGAGGAGACGGAGCTGGATAGACAGCTGCTTGAACTGATTACCGACCCTCTGACTCATATGGTTAGAAATTCTGCCGATCATGGCCTTGAAGCAACTGCAAAAAGGCTTGAACTTGGTAAGCCTGAAATTGGTACAATAGAGCTAAAAGCTTTCCAGACCGGCGGTTATATTATAATACAGATCACGGATGATGGGGGTGGTATTGATCCTGCAATAATCAAGGCAAAAGCGATAGAGAAAGAATTGGTTTCGGAAGAAGAAGCTAATTTGATGAGTGATAATCAGATACTGCGCTTTATTTTTGCGGCAGGATTTTCAACAGCTGCAGCTGTTACTTCCGTATCAGGCCGTGGAGTCGGCATGGATGTAGTAAGAAGCAACATTGAGCAGATTAGTGGTACAGTTGACTTGGAGTCCACTTTGGGAAAAGGTTCCGTGTTTACTATAAAAATCCCTCTGACACTTGCAATTATGTCAATATTACAAGTATCGGCAGGAAATCAAAAATTTGCTATACCACAAATTAATGTCGTGGAAATAGTTAAGGTAAATGGCACTTCAAATATTAAAACAGAAAATATAAGTGATAAGCCTATTTTAAGACTAAGAGAGCATTTACTGCCCCTTGTGTCTTTAGCGGAAGTTTTGCAAATTGATGAGGAGCCTGTTGCAAATGATGATGATGATTCTCAGTTTGTTGTTATTTGTGAAGTGGGAAATTATAATTTTGGTGTTTTGGTTGATGAGGTCTATGACACTGAAGAAATTGTTGTAAAACCGATGTCATCGATGTTTAAAGATCTTGATGTCTATGCGGGAAGTACAATTCTTGGTGATGGAAAAGTTATTCTTATAATTGATCCAAATGGTTTGGCAAAAAATATTAGCGATACCTTGTCAGGAGGAAGTAGTGTTAGCGATGCTGATGATAATTTGGCTGCAGGAGGTGAAGAAGCGAGCTTTATTGTCTTTAAAGCGGGTGATTCTACGCCGAAAGTTGTTCCATTGGAACTTGTATCAAGGCTGGAAGAAATAGATGTATCCAAGATTGAAAAATCCGGCGGCCGGCCAGTTATTCAATATCGGGGTGATTTAATGAGATTAACGCAAGTAGATGAGAATTATGAGCTTCCGGTCGAGGGTAAACAGGAACTATTGGTGCTTGCCAGCCAGGGTAGAGTTATGGGTCTTGTAGTAGAGGAAATAGTGGATATAGCTAAAGCCGTTATGGATGAAGAGCTAAAAGGTGGTTCTGAAGGGCTGCTTGGGTCGATGGTGATTGATGACAAAACATGCGATGTCATAGATGTTAGCTATTACTTTGACCAGCTATTTAGCAAGGTTATACGTTCGAAGAAAAAGATGCAGGCAAAACAATCAAATAAGAATTTATTACTTATAGATGACAGTCCGTTTTTCAGAAAATTTATTCCACCTGAGTTAGAATCGCAAGGCTATCACGTTGAAGTTGCCTCAAGTGCAAAAGAAGCCTTTACAAAACTGGAAGGAGATAATTCATATGGTGTAATAATCACAGATATAAATATGCCTGGTATGAGCGGTAATGAATTTGCAGAAATATGCAGAAAAGATGAAAGATTTATGGATACGCCGATTATAGCATTATCTTCGCAAACGGGCGGAGAGGATAAATTTGAGACTGGCGGTTACAACGATATTTTTGATGATTTTGTATCCAAAACAAATCATGGGTCGCTAATAGACTCATTGGAGAATATTTATAATGAACAGGAGAAGGTTTCATGACGGGAGAACAGTTAGTTGTCGAGGGTGTTTCTGATGTTACTAAAGATATAAAGAAATATGTAACAATAAGAATAGCAGATCAAGTATTTGGTATGTGTGTGGATGTTATTGAGGATATATTATTTCCGCAATATATCACAGCGATTCCTTTATCGTCTTCTGAGGTTGTCGGTTCATTGAACTTAAGAGGTAGAATAGTAACGACAATCGATTTGAGAACAAAATTCTCGATAGGAGCAAGAGAGAATGAGAATGAATATAGAATTATTGTAGTGGAGCACAATAAGGAGTTATATAGCTTTGTAGTGGATTCTGTCGCTGATGTACTGGATATTGCCAGATCACAAATATCGCAAACACCTGAAAATATTTCACCGGTTTGGGCAGAAGTTAGTAAAGGTGTTTATTTAGATGACGACAATTTGATGATAATATTGGATGCCAGAAGGTTATTAAAAGATATTGATGAAGAAGATAACGAAGATGAAGAGTAATTTATAAAGTCTGATTTTTGATCTATAAACGAGAGAAATAAATGAGCAAGAAAATCTGTCTTATAGTAGATGATTCCAGCGTAGTGAGGAAAGTAAGCCGCCGCATCGTGGAAGAATTGGGCTTTGAAGTTATGGAAGCTTATGATGGTCAAAATGCCCTTGATGAGTGTGAGAAGCAAGCCCCGGATATTATATTACTGGATTGGAATATGCCGGTGATGGATGGTCTGGAATTTCTGAAAAACTATCGGAAAAAGCAAGTTGAGAATAATACGGTGGTAATATTTTGTACTACTGAAAGTGATATAACTAAAATCATGTGTGCAATGGAGGCCGGAGCTAACGAGTATATAATGAAGCCTTTCGATGAAGAAATTGTAAGAACCAAGTTTATGCAAATGGGTTTAATATAAATATGGATGATAATATTTCTAATGCTGATAATAACATACTGGAACCTCCTTATCGTGTAATGATAGTGGAGGATTCATCGGTCATCAGAAATTATTTAAATAAATTATTCTCATTCATGGATGATATCGAAGTTGTTGGACTAGCAGAAAATGGCCAAATTGCGCTTGAAAAAGTAAAGCTATATAACCCGGAAATTATACTTCTTGATGTAGAAATGCCGCAAATGGATGGTCTTACAGCCTTGCCTAAACTATTGGAATTATCGCCGTTTTCTCGGGTTATCATGGTCTCTTCATTAACTTTGGCAAATGCACGTGTTACAGCGCAGGCTTTGGTGATGGGTGCATCAGATTTTATGCGAAAGCCTGAATCAAGCACAGATAAGGACGAATTTGCAAAAGAGTTGATAGCAAAAGTAAAGGCTTTAGCGGCAAAAGAACGTCAGGGGCAAATAGAGAAAGAAGCGCTCTTACAGGCTGGTGAAAATAACCAGACGGCAGTAGCTAAAAACATTGAAACAGTTGGCTGTGAAAAACATCTTGCGCCAAGAGCACTGGCGTTTGGTAGTTCTACCGGTGGCCCACAAGCTTTAACAAAAATTTTTGAGAAACTGGGAGATAAACTACATAATATTCCTATATTTATTACGCAGCATATGCCTCCGACATTCACTGCTGTATTTGCCGAAACTTTACAAAAAGCAAGCGGAATACAGTGTAAAGAAGGCGAAGATGGCGAGGTTGTGATTCCCGGTTGTGTTTATATAGCTCCTGGCGGTTATCATATGGTAATAGAAAAACGGTCTTTAGATGCGGTTATCAGATTGAATCAGGATGAACCGGAAAATTTTTGCCGCCCTGCTGTTGATCCTATGTTTAGGAGCCTTGCTGATTTTTATGACAATCGTTTATTTACAGTAATTTTGACCGGCATGGGGCAGGATGGTTTGCAAGGAGCGAAGAAGGTTATTGAAAAAGGAGGGATATTAGTGGCGCAGGATGAAGAATCGAGCGTTGTTTGGGGTATGCCAGGTGCGGTAGCAACAGCGGGATTATGTCATCATATTTATTCACTGGATGAAATGGCAGATAATATTCTGCGTATTTGTGAGGGATCATAGGTTTTTATGGCTGTAACTGCAGACGATTTTAGATTTCTAGCTGATAAGGTACAGGATTATTCCGGTATAGCTTTGTCGGAGGGTAAGGAGTATTTGCTGGAAAGTCGGCTTACTCCGATCGCAAAAAAATATGGTTTGGCAGACATTGCTGACCTTGCTTCATATGTGAAAGAAAATCAGGATAATTCCATACTTATCGAAATAATAGAAGCAATGACAACGAATGAGTCATTGTTTTTTCGGGATATAAAACCTTTTGAACGTTTAAAAGATGTTGTTATTCCAAGATTACAAAAAATGACTCCTGAGAAGAAAAGTTTTAAAATATGGTCGGCGGCCTGTTCGACAGGACAAGAGGCTTATTCCATTGCAATGACTTTACTGGAAATGCCTGAATTTGCAGGATATGATTTCCAGATTATCGCAACAGACCTGGATTTTAATGTGGTGGAAAAAGCTAAAGAAGGGCTTTATACCCAGTTTGAAGTGCAGCGCGGTATTCCAATCAATCTGCTTATAAAATATTTCACACAGGAAGGTGATCAGTGGCGGGTTAAGGATGTCCTTAAAAAACATATCACTTTTGACAAGTTTAATTTGTTGGATGATTCAGCAAAATTTGGCGAATTTGATATAATTTATTGCAGGAATGTGCTGATATATTTTACTGATGAAACAAAAATACAAGTTTTAGACGGTTTAAGGTCGAGAATGGGGCGGCAAACCGTTTTATTTACCGGATCTTCAGAAAGTCTGGTTGGTATTGAAACGAATTTAACAATTCTCGAAGATATGGTGGGGATGTTTCGTTTAAGCTAGCCTTATTTCGTTCTTATCAACTATAATTAATCGTTCTTTATATAGTTTACCCAAGGCTTTTTTATAGTTTTTTTTACTGACGTTGAATGTCTTATAAATCAGTTCCGGCGGGCTTTTATCGGTGATATCGCAGCTGCCGCCCTCAGCTTCCAGAAATTCCAGTATATCTTTTGAAAGCGAGTCCCTGGCTTCCTTGCCTTTGGCTTGTAAAGTCAGGTCAATCCGGCCGTCATCACGAATTTTTTTGATATAACCATCTATTATATCACCGACATTTATTGGCGAAAGAATGTCGCTGTTATGGATAAGTCCCAGCTGTTTGCTATCTATTACGGCTTTGTAACCAAGGTCACTGCGGCTGGCGATTTGCAGGGAAACTATCTGGTCTTCCGCAAAATTTCTGCCGCCATCATCTTCTCGCAAAAAGGAGCTGAGCTTGCTGCTGGCGGCAATGCGCCCGGTGGCATCAATGAAGATAAACACTGTGTATGATTGCCCTTCGCGCATTGGCACGCGCTGCTCTTTAAACGGTACCAGTAAATCTTTGGATAGACCCCAATCCATAAATGCACCGAATTCACCTATGGCAATAACCTGCAAGTGGGCGCATTCATCAACTTGTGCATATGGTTCTTCGGTGGTGGCAACGATTCGGTCTTCGGAGTCAAAAGAGATGAATATTTCCAGTTCATCATCTATTTTGCAATCATCCTGGACATAGCGGTTGGGTATAAGGATTTCACCGAGATTTTCTCCATCAAGATAAAACCCGAAATCAACCTTTTTTAATACGCGTAACTTATTTTTCTTTCCTACTTCAGCCATGGTATGAGTTTATACAGTGTTTTTTTAATGAAACAACTAAAGTGTTTCTCATTTATCATTAAAGTGCGTTATTCTTCGGTTTATGCAGGGTAAAATAGTTAATTGTTAATTTGTATTAACGCCTGGATTCTGAGTCATTCCCGCGAAGGCGGGAACCTATTGTCAGGCATATTTTCTCTGTTTTTCTAGTTAATCCAAAGGCAGCAATATTCAGCCCTTGAATTGCCGCCGAAGTTTATGCCATCTTGGTGCTCGCAATGACGTACCCATAATAGACGGTACGTAAGGTGAGTATATAAAAAAAGCCGGGGAATAATAATCCCCGGCTATACTAATTGCGTTTATGGTATCTTAAAACTCTTCCCACCAGGATTCAATTGTAACTGTACCGGTGGAGGCGCTGTATGGATCGCCTACGATGAGGTTACCTTCTTTTGTGAAGCCTGTTGGCAGTGTGCTGCTGGTCTGATCGGTACTAATACCGATATAGATTTTATTGTTATGTATTATCGCTTGTGTGGGCACGCCGTAACCTAAGTCAGTCTCACGCAGTTCGGTTCCGCATTCGAAGCTATGTTCGGTAATTTTTGCCGATCCGGCGGAGCATATACTGGTTGAATCCGGAGTATATCTAGGAAATAGCACAACAGAGTTTTTCACTGTGGCTTTTGCCGTTACTTTTTCGTTAGTATCCATGTTTATATACCAACCTGCTTGCGATGTTGTTGGACATACGCCGGATGAAACATCTGCCATATCAGTTATTGTGTTCATAGAAGTTATGGCTGTAAATGAAGGGAAGTTAGTATCTTTCACCCCATAGATTCTGTTAGCAATTGATGAACTTACATCGCCAAGGGATTGCAGGTCACCGGTGCCGTAATATTGCATTAATACCGAGCTTGAGGTTAATGCAGCAGCATTTTCAAAGAAGTGATATCTGGTATTAGTACTTGTTGCTTCCGCATCAAATAATTTGGTAGTTTCATATAATGTTCCGGCATCTGTTAGGTTAATCTCCCACAATTTTCCTTCCAGATCGCTGAAGTAAATCAAAGCACCCTGATCGGTAAATGATGTGGTTGAATCAGCTGTAATAGCAGTTACTCTCGGTGGAACAGAGTTTTCAATACCATTGGAGCTGCCATCATCGGCTATATCAATTTTTTGTATGATTTTGCCACCATCTTCAAGATTGATGATAAATAATTTGGCGCCATAGTCAGCATTTACACCACTATTGTAACCACCGCCAAATACGGCTGTCCAGGTCATAGCCCCAGCGGTACCCACAGGTAGCCTTAAAATGATTGGTTGTGACCATGCCTCCCCTAAATCAGAAAAGTCATACTCTGAAGTGATAGTGCTGGCAGTACTGTAATCCGTCCTAACACCGGATGCATCCCAATAACTAACCTGGCTATTTAGCTTATTGTGGGTGAATGTAAATAAGTGCAGTGGTGTTGTCGGGTCTGTTACATCCAGGGCAAAATATGTATGCGCAGCCTGCCTTACACCAGACATTAAGACAGTTTTCCAGCTGCCACCATAATATATATCTTTTACCACAGGTG
>JAJRPW010000047.1 GCA_024280585.1 Alphaproteobacteria bacterium | reverse complement strand
GTTTATTGCATTAGCCGGAATATCGGTGGAAACGGCGGTGATCATCCTGATCTACATCGACCAGCAAGTGCGTAAACATCCGCCAAAAAACCTGAAAGAATTATCGGATGCGATTATGCATGGCGCGGTGCTGCGCGTTAGACCGCTGCTGATGACCGTATCGGTTATTATCGCCGGGCTATCGCCAATATTTATCACGGAAGGTTTAGGTTCCGACGTTATGCGGAGAATTGCCCTGCCGATGGTTGGCGGCATGATTAGCACCACCGTACTTACATTAATCGTTATCCCTGTGATCTATTATTTATGGGAAGGGCGAAATTTTACAAAAAATTCTAAGGGATAATGCATTTTTATGCGTATAAGTGATGTTAACTAATTTTAATTACAGGAATTTTATTATGAATAAGAAAAAATTATTTGCAGCAAGTATGTTGGCGGCTTTTTCTGCGATGGCGGTATCTAGCGCCTCAGCTCATCTTGAGCCTAAAAAAAATGACGGCAAAGAAAAATGCTACGGCGTAGTAAAAGCAGGTGAAAATGATTGTGCCAGCAAGGCCGCAAAACATTCCTGCGCTACATTTGCCAAAGTAGATAATGATCCAAATGAGTGGATAAAATTACCACAAGGATTATGCGACAAACTAGTTGGTGGAAAAGCAACTCCAAAAGATGCCGGGTAGTTTAGGTTGCTAAGCTTAGGATTTTAGAGAAAAAGGTTGTTACCCCCCCCTCAAGCACCATTTGTAGAGACGGGGCTTGACTCATGTGGGGCGAATGTCCATGGCGCCCAACGTTAGGATCGCTGGAAGACACCCTAAAAATCTGTAATATTTTAGACTGTTCTTCACTAATCACTTGCACTAATGGCTTGCAGTTTATATATAAGTGGTTTGAAATCACAATCACAGATAAGCGAGTAAGCAAAATGCATGATTACAGAACACATAATTGCGGGCAATTAACCAGGAAAGACATAGGCCAGCAGGTGAAACTGTCGGGTTGGATTCATAGAAAACGCGATCATGGCAACTTGCTTTTTATCGATCTGCGCGATCATTATGGCCTGACTCAGATTGTAATTACCAGCGATGACGCGTTTTTGGATCAGGCAACGCATGTGCGCAATGAAAGCGTTGTGACTGTGACCGGTGAGCTGGTCGCGCGTAACGCGGAAACTGTGAATAAAAACATCGTGACCGGTGAAGTTGAACTTGCTGTTAAGACATTCTTGGTCGAGTCCGAGTCCGACCCGCTGCCGATTCAGGTTAATACCGACAAAGAATTTCCCGAAGATACAAGGCTTAAATATCGCTTCCTCGATCTTAGAAAAGAAAAAATTCATAATAATATTGTGCTGCGTTCAAAAGTGATTCAATCCATGCGTAATCGTATGGTTGAGCTGGGTTTTATGGAGTTTCAAACGCCGATATTAACTGCAAGTTCGCCTGAAGGTGCGCGTGACTATTTAGTGCCAAGCCGGGTTCATCCTGGAAAATTTTATGCGCTGCCACAAGCACCGCAGCAGTTTAAGCAGCTTCTTATGGCTTCCGGGTTCGATAAATATTTTCAAATTGCGCCGTGTTTTAGGGATGAAGATGCACGCGCAGATCGCTCGCCGGGTGAGTTTTATCAGCTCGATATGGAAATGGCGTTTGCAACTCAAGATGATGTGTTCGCGGCGATAGAGCCTGTTATGCATGGGCTTTTCACGGAATTTACCGATAAGAAAGTTACAGACACACCTTTCCCTAGAATTACCTATGCGGATTCAATGCTCAAATATGGTAACGATAAGCCGGATTTGCGTAACCCACTGATTATAACGGAAGTTAATGAAGTATTTGACGGTTCCGATTTCTCAATATTTGCCAAGCAAATTAAAGAGGGAAATTGTGTAAGAGCAATTGCGGCACCTGGTGTTGGAAGCAAACCACGCAGCTTCTTTGAAAAGAAAATAGCGTTTGCACAAGATTTGGGTGCTCCGGGATTAGGGTATATTATCTTCAATGAAGACGGCTCAGGCAAAGGACCGATTGCTAAATTCTTGGATGAAGTTAGGCTTGATAAGCTAAAAGAAATAACTGGCATAAAAAATGGTGACGCTGTGTTCTTTTCATCTGGAAAGCCTGCCGATGCGGCGTTTATTGCAGGGCATGTGAGAACGCATCTCGGGCAGGAGCTGGATTTAATCAATGATGATGAGTTCAAATTCTGCTGGATCGTTGACTTCCCTTATTTCGAGTGGGATGAGGATAATAAGAAAATTGACTTTAGTCACAACCCATTTTCTATGCCGCAAGGTGGGCTTGAAGTTATTGAGAATGCGGCCAGCAATGAGGAGCTGTTAGACATCAAAGCATGGCAGTATGACATTGTTTGTAACGGCATTGAGCTATCAAGCGGCGCAATTCGTAACCATAAGCCGGATTTGATGTATAAAGCTTTTGCGATTTGTGGCTATGATGAATCTGTTGTTGATGAGAAATTCGGCGGTGTGATTCGAGCGTTTAAATTTGGCTGCCCGCCGCATGGCGGTATAGCGCCGGGCGTTGACCGTATAGTTATGCTGCTGGCGGATGAGCCGAATATTCGAGAAGTAATTGCATTCCCGATGAACCAAAAAGCTGAGGATTTATTAATGAGTGCGCCATCTACGATTGATATCAAGCAATTGCGCGAGCTTAATATACAATTATCGCCAAAGGCTAAAGCGGCGTTGGAAAAAGAGGCTAATCCGACAGAGGATGAAGAGGCTTAGAGCCTATCGGTAATTCGGGATAAGAGATTTTTAGAATCTCTGTAATGCAGTAATGACAGTGCTTATCGCTCCTTCCCCCTAAAAGGGGGAGGAAGCAAGCAGAATTCGCTGTGCTCATACATCTTTATAAGAAGATTTTTTATCCCGAATTAGCGTTATTCAGTACTTGGATTGCCACACTTTTTTCCTATAACCCTTTAAAGCCAGCACTTTTTTCCAGAGAACCGGCCACTTTAAACATGGTTTCTTCATCGAACGCCTTGCCGATTATCTGTAAACCAAGTGGTAGGCCGTTTGATGATTTTCCTGTTGGAACTGATATGCAGGGAAGACCGGCCAAGCTTGCAGGAACCGTGAATACATCGTTTAAATACATGCTAATCGGGTCCATTTTTTCACCAAGGGCAAATGCGGCTGTTGGCGTTGCCGGAGTTAATATGGCATCGACCGTTTCAAAAGCGTCGCTGAAATCTTTTGCCAGTAATGTTCTGATACGCTGGGCTTTTTTATAATAAGCATCGTAATAACCGGCGGATAATACATAAGTTCCGATCATGATACGGCGCTTTACTTCATCACCAAAACCTTCCGATCTGGTTAATTCATACATGTCATCCAGTGATGCGCCTTCAGGCTGGACGCGCAAACCATAACGTACGCCGTCATATCTGGATAAATTAGCTGCGGCCTCGGCGGGAGCTATGATATAATAGGTCGGCAGCGCATATTTGGTATGAGGCAGGCTGATATCAACAATTTCTGCGCCAGCCTCTTTTAGCCAGTCTTTGCCTTGTTGCCATAATTTTTCAATTCCAGGCGACATACCATCTTGATTATATTCTTTAGGAATACCGATTTTTAAGCCTTTGACATCACCAGTGATCGCTTTTGCAAAATCAGGAGTGCTTACATTCGCAGATGTTGAGTCTTTTTTATCAGCACCGCAAATCGTTTCTAGCATTAAAGCCGAATCGGTCACGCTACGCGCGAAAACTCCAGCCTGATCAAGAGAACTGGCAAAGGCAATC
>JAJRPW010000046.1 GCA_024280585.1 Alphaproteobacteria bacterium | reverse complement strand
GGCGGGTCTCGGTGCAATATTTTTTGAAATCCCTGCCTTATCGCTCGCGGTATCGGCCATGTTTGTATTGCTGATGAGCGGCCTGATTTTGTTCCAAACCAGCGATATTATTCGCGGCGGTGAAACCAATTATATTATGGCGACCGTCACCCTTTATGTCGCCATATTTAATCTGTTCACCAGTTTGTTACACCTGTTGGGCGTTATGAATGCTGATGAATAAACCTCAAGGTTCTGGCGCGTGCGCTAAAGGAGCTTTTCAGGGAAAAACAGGAATCAATAAAACATGAAAACATTAGCGCATCTTTTTGAGAGAAATTTAGCCTGGGCGACGGCTATCAAAAAAGAAGACCCTACATTTTTCTCTCAACTGTCCAACCAGCAATCCCCAGAATATCTTTGGATTGGCTGCTCAGATAGTCGCGTGCCAGCCAATCAGATCATAAACCTGCCGCCTGGCGAAGTATTTGTTCATCGAAATATTGCCAACGTTGTTGTTCATACCGACCTGAATTGCCTTTCTGTCATACAGTTTGCCGTTGACGTCCTCAAAGTTAAGCACATAATCGTCTGTGGTCATTATGGGTGCGGTGGTATAAAGGCGTCGCTAGAAAACAAAGACCATGGCCTTATCGATAATTGGCTCCGTCATATTAAGGATGTCAGCCGCTTCAACACAGAAAAACTAAAAGGACTCAGCGGCGATAAAAAACTGGATTTGCTCTGCGAGCTAAACGTTATTGAACAGGTGGCGAATGTTTGCAATACAACCACCGTTCAAAGCGCATGGAAAAATGGGTCGGAGCTATCTGTTCACGGATGGATATACAATATTAAAAACGGTATTTTAAAAGATTTAGATACCTGCGTGACATCCAACAGCTAACGAGAAGAATGGCGGTGAACACACTGTTTCGACCCGGCAAGCCGGAATTAAGCTTTACCTTCTCAAACCAAAGAAAGCATTAGCCAAGAAAACCTAAAGATTCCTGACTAATTGAAATGGAGATATAAGTTTGATGAAATTTAAAAAAAGCAACTTTTATATTATGTTAGTTACTGCATTTTTATCCGCAAACAATATGGCTGGTGAGCGCAGTCAAGATACTAGCAATGGCGCTGCTTGCGAGGGTTATGGTCCGCAAGCTCCGAGAGATATCGAAAATGTTACCGGTACAAACGAGAGGATTTTTTCTTTAGCACCTAGTTACAAAAAGATGAATCTGTGCAATATTCATTTTCACAAAAATGCCGAACACAAGGCAAAAAGTTTCTCAGTTCATGCCGAGAAAAGTAGCCATGAGGGAGGTTATCAATGCAGTATCAGCCAGTCCCTTAGCAAGTCTGAGTTGATGCCACCCAAAAAAAATGTTTGCAAGAATTTGAACCCAGGCGACACCATAGAGGTACATTGGGTTCACACTTCTTGTGACATAAAACCAGGAAAAGGCTTGGGGGCATGTTTATCAGAAGGTTGTGCTAACCCAAATCTTCGCGTAGAAACTCAGGTTTTCACAGTTGTTAATGATCCATCGGCACTTAACTTTAACAATCTCTCATACAATGGCAATATGGTTGATGGTTATCATCAGGCGAAAGCTCTTCCAACAAACACGGGTAAGCCCGTCGAATTTTTGGGTTCGACAACTGGACCTAAATATAGCGAACAGCACTGCTCGTCTATGCAAGTTACTTGGAGTGTTCGTCCTGAGTGTGCCAAAGTGGACATAAATAGCATTGGCCAGTGGTGCAAAAACAATGTTTTCGAAGAAGAATCCGCACATGGCGTGAGAAAGCTTGTCACAAACCCCAACCTCTTATCCGAAATAAAGTAACTTTTGAAATACTCGGGTTAAAAAAAAGAATGAGGTAAAACTATAAAGTTGCGACTACCGCGACTAACGGCGTAAGTATGATTGAAGCATAAAAAAATGCTTATTGCTTACATCAAAAGATTCGTATCGA
This sequence comes from Alphaproteobacteria bacterium, assembly GCA_024280585.1. GTDB lineage: Bacteria > Pseudomonadota > Alphaproteobacteria > Rickettsiales > UBA6187 > JAJRPW01. The sequence goes on along the minus strand of JAJRPW010000046.1, from coordinate 792 downwards.
TTTCATGGTGTACAGCCGCTGCCCTGATTAAGGAGTTAGCTGTCAACGAAGGCACGGAGTACACCTCGGCAATCACGTCATAATCTTGTTGAATTTTATCCAGCAGTAAATCAAAATCGCCATCTCCTGAAAGTAAAACTACAGTATCAACTGATTTAGCGTTGTCCATAATATCGATAGCGATGCCTACATCCCAATCGCCTTTTGCCGTACCGTCACTGCGTTGAATATAAGGTTTTAATTTAACCGTAAAACCAATTGATCTAAGCGCATTTTGAAACTTTTTTTGCTTGTCATCGTTCCGGTCAATCGCATAGGCATTAGCTAATACAATCTCTCCTTCGGAACTAACGTGCTGCCACAGCTTGCGGTAGTTAAACTGACGGCCGTAAGCCTCTCGGGTCGTATAGTAAATGTTCTGAACATCGACAAAAATAGCAATTTTTTTCACAATGAAGCCTGGTTTAAGTTTCTTGGTCCGCTTGATACTTTAACGGTTAAATTTATCATCCGGTCAAATCGGCTATTCTACTGTGTTATCAAATATTAAACACGAGTAAGGGGATGTCCCTGGGCTATCAAAACGCGTAAAATTGCCACTACATATATAAACAGTCTTATTCTCAATTTTTTATTACATTTCTCATTACACTACTTATTACACTTTTCTTTACAGCAGGGACTACCATGAAGTTTTCTCTATCTATCAGTTTTTGCAGCCACACACACTACTTACCTCTGGCTAAAGTCGCCGATAAGGGCTTGTGGAATTCTATCAACGTGGCCGATGGT
>JAJRPW010000045.1 GCA_024280585.1 Alphaproteobacteria bacterium | reverse complement strand
TTGAATTGATCCGGTAAATGCCACGCCGGCGATTCTTTGGTCGGCTAATAAATATTTGGCGATTTGTGCGCCATCGCCGATTAAGAGATTTAGTGCATTTTTAGGAACTCCGGCTTTTAGTGCCAATTGCACTGCAAAATGGGCGATAAGTGATGTTTGCTCAGCAGGTTTTGCTATGACTGTGTTGCCAGCGGCCAGGGCTGCGGTGATTTGTCCTAGAAAAATGGCGAGTGGGAAATTCCACGGGCTTATACAAACGAATACGCCGCGTCCATGTAAGCTTAGGTGGTTTTCTTCACCTGTCGGGCCTTTGAGGGGTTTTTCCTTGGAAAATTCTTTTATTTGGGACGCATAATAACGACAAAAATCAATGGCTTCGCGAATTTCTGCGATGGAATCCTCAATGGTTTTGCCGGCTTCTTTTATGCATAAGGAGATGGCTCCATATTTGTTTTCTTCAAGTAAATCAGCTAGTTTATTAAGGATTTTTGCCCGTTTTTTTGCCGATGTGTTTGTCCATTTTGCGAAGGCATTATGTGCTTTATCAATGGCATTTTGCACATCAAGAGTGGTTGATTGGATCGAAGTGCCGATTTTTTTCTTGCGGTTATATGGGCTAAAAATATCGGATTCAACGCCCTTGATGGGTTTTTTGCCTATTATTGTGGTGGCTTTCCAGCTTTTATTATTAAACTCCTCCAAATGGTCTAGAAGTTCCTGGGTCTGGCAGTTATTACCCATTGATATTCCAGTGGAATTTTGTCTTTTTAAGCCATATAAATCAACTGGTAACGGAGTTTTGTAATAGGATGTGAACTTCTCTTTTTTGGCTATTTTTACAGGGTTTTTTATTAATTCATCCGTTGCTATTTCTTTGTCGGCAAGTTTTCTTATGAAAGACGTGCTGGCGGAATTTTCCAATATACGGCGGATAAGATAGGGTAATAGTTCTTTATATGCGCCAACCGGTGCGTAAATTCTACATTTATTTTGTGCGACTATCTGGTCATAAAGATTTTTGCCCATGCCAAAAAGCAGTTGAAATTCATGATCCTGATCTTTAATGTGGTGCTGGATTTGGGCGATTGTAAGGGCGTTGTGAGTGGCAAATTGTGGGTAAATTTCTGCGCTGTGCCGCAGCATTTTATAGGCGCAGGCCAGATAACAAATATCCGTGTGCTCCTTGCGGGTGAATACCGGATAGTCAGGCAGACCCAGCATTTGCGCATTTTTTATTTCCGAGTCCCAATATGCACCCTTGACCAGACGAACCGGAATTTTTTTGCGGTGTTTTTCTGCTAACATAATGATATAATTCAAAACTTCGTAAGCATTTTTGTGATATGCCTGAACGGCAAGGCCAATATGGTCAAACTCCGGATTACTAACTAATTTTTGAAATATTTCGAGGGATAGCTCGAGTTTATCAGATTCTTCTGCATCAATAGTAAGGCATATTTTTGCTTGTTTAGCGGCTTGCGCAATATTGTTTAAGCGCGGCATTAACTGCTCAAAAACAGCTGTTTTATTGGTGTTTTCATAACGCGGATGCAAGGCTGAAAGTTTTACTGATATTGATGGTCGGTCATAGATGCTGCCATCGCCTAATGCGTCAATTTTTTCAGCTATTGCTGCAATTGCTTCAAGGTATTTTTGTGTATAAATTTCAGCCTGTTCATCGGTTCTGGCGGATTCCCCAAGCATATCATAAGAAAGTAGGTAGTCCTTATTCTCATGTTTTTTAGCCGCCGATAAGGCTTTTTGAATGGTTTCGCCAATAACAAATTGGCCACCCATAAAACGCATGGCTTTTTGCACAGATTTTCTGACTATCGGGTCGGCGATTCCACTTGCTAAACTACCTGAATTAAATATTTTTCCGGCAAGTTTAAGACCTGTATTAGAGGCGTTCGCTAATGTGGAACTAGTTTCACCGCCCGTCCAGTTAATGCCACAAATTTTATCGTGAATCAGGTCGTTTGCAGTTTGGGCATCGGGTATACGCAAGAGAGCCTCAGCCAGAGACATCACCGCCGTTGCCTCATCGGTTTTCAAGTCATATTGTGCAAAGAAACTCTCCAGGCCAAAATTATCAGGTTTATTGCGGATATTTTCTATGTATTTTTGCGCTTGTTGCTTAATTTGGTCTTTATCGTCCTTGCTGTCTTCTATTTTTCGGCTAAGCATCACCGCGCGTTTATGCTCGTCAATAAAGCAGTTTACGCTTATCTCATGCAGTAAATTATCTAATTTATCATTTCTTTTGGGCATTGTCTGATTACAGCAGAAAATGATTAAAGAATTGTTAACCATATTCTGCTACAATAATGATATAAAGGAGTTGGTCTATGGATCCTATTATTGATAAGGAAATGGCTTATTCGGCCTATAATTATCATCCGCTGCCGGTTGTGATAAGCAGGGGGAAAGGCGTGTATTTATGGGATAATGCAGGCAATCGCTATATTGATATGATGAGTGCCTATTCAGCCGTTAGCCACGGTCATGGCCATCCAAGGCTGCTTGCTGCACTGGAAAAGCAGGCAAAGAATTCATGTGTTTTATCACGCGCGTTTCACTCAGATCGTATGGCGCCGTTTCTGGAAAAAATCTGTAAAATGTCCAATATGGATATGGCGTTGCCGATGAATACAGGGGCAGAAGCCGTTGAAACTGCGATAAAAGCTGCCCGTATGTGGGGTTATCAGGTCAAAAAAATTCCACATAATAAAGCAAAGATCATTGTCGCAACGGGCAATTTTCATGGGCGAACTACAACGATTGTGGGTGCGTCCTCCGATGAGGAGTACCGCAAGGATTTTGGCCCTTTTACACCAGGATTTATTAAAATACCGTTCGGGAATGCAAAAGCGCTGGAAAAGGCGATCACGCCGGAAGTTTGCGCATTTTTAGTCGAGCCGATACAAGGCGAGGCCGGGATAATAATTCCGCCAGCTGGCTGGTTAAAACAAGTACAAAAAATCTGCAAAAAGAACAATGTTTTGCTGATTTTGGACGAAATTCAATCAGGACTGGGGCGCACCGGAAAAATGTTTGCCTTTGAACATGAGATAAAAAAGCCGGACTGTTTAATTTTAGGTAAAGCGCTGGGCGGAGGAATCTTGCCATCTTCAATGTTTTTGGCTAAAAAAGAAGTGATGAGATTATTTACTCCGGGCAGTCATGGCTCAACATTTGGCGGTAATCCGCTGGCTGCGGCAGTTGGCATGGAAGCACTTAATGTATTGGTAGAGGAAAATCTGGTGGAAAATAGTAAGAAACAAGGCCAATATTTACTGGAAGGATTGCGAGCTATTGACAGCCCGTTGATAAAAGATGTGCGGGGTATAGGGTTAATGATTGGGGTTGAAATCAAGCCGGAATATGCATCAGCGCGGCAAGTTTGTGAAAAACTTGTGGAAAAAGGAATTTTAACTAAGGAAACTCACGAAACTGTGGTAAGGTTTGCACCACCTTTGATAGTCACGAAAAATATATTAGATCAGGTAATAGATCTGTTCGATGAGGCATTGGTTGAATTACAATTTAGCATATAAGGTATATTTTAATGCAGGATGTAAAGCTGATTAGCTATTTATGCGGTTGGGGTGCTGGCGATAAGCATTGTAAATATGGCCCTTTGGTACTGCAAAAATTTGGCCTTGATAAGAAATTGCCTTTTGAAGCCAGTTGGGCCGAGCCGTATTTCTCTAAAAAAAAAGTTAATAATAACAAGAAAAGAATCCCGATTATCGTTGATTATACAGACAGGCTGTGCAATCAGGTTCTTGATGCAATTAATGATAAGAAATTCCCTGTCGTTCTCGGTGGTGACCATAGCATGGCGATCGGTACATGGGGCGGTGTGACTAAGGCTCTGGATGCTAAACAGGAATTGGGGCTGATATGGATTGACGCGCATATGGACGCGCATATTCCCAAAACCAGCCATTCAGGCAATTTCCATGGAATGCCCTTGGCAACTTTGTTGGGTAAAGGCTCAAAGGAATTATGTGCTGTCGGCGGCATTGGTACAAAAATTAGGCCTGAGCATGTGTGTCTTATCGGCGTTCGTTCTTATGAAGAAGAGGAGGCGCGTTTGCTCGAAGAGCTTGGGGTTAGAACTTTCTTCATGGATGAAATAAGAGAGCGTGGCCTAAAAACGGTTCTAAAACAAGCATTGGCAGTTGTTAAGAAGGATACTGTTGGTTATGGGGTCACTATTGATCTGGATGTGTTCGATCCGTCAGTTGCGCCAGGAACTGGTATCCATGAAAAAGATGGTCTTCTAAAAAGTGAGGCGCTGGATTCTTTCTCTATATTCATAAATGATAAGGATCTAAAGGCTTTAGAGATTGCTGAATTTAGCCCTAATATGGATAAGAAAAACAAAACAAGCCAGCTGATATTAGATATTATTGACACAATATTAACGCGTTAACTATTTCTTAATATTTTTCCTGTAGAATCTATATTGAGCCAGGAATTTTCCTGGAAAGGTATTAGGACTTACGCATAACGTCGTCTTTTTGTTTGTTTTGTCGTTAAAAATAACCTAAAAATGCTCATGTACTTCGTGTACACTCCGCTTTTTAGAACATTTTTGCCTAAAAACAATTCAAAAATACTCGTCCTGCGTAAGT
>JAJRPW010000044.1 GCA_024280585.1 Alphaproteobacteria bacterium | reverse complement strand
GGCAGTTAAAGTTGGTTCAGCAAGGATTTTTAGCACCCCTTGGCTCTCTAAAGCCCCTAAAACCGCTCGACCTGAAGATATTATACCATGCAATCCAAGCCCCAATTTTTTCAATTCACTTCTTTGAATTTCACCGACACGAACGCGTAACATAACTTGCTGTCCGGTACGTAATTTCATAAGGTTGATAACGCGGGCTTTTTCTTCTGAATTAGCGGTATTCAGAACGTATTCCTTGACGATTTTAACAGCTTTTGCCGCAGTTTCCGCGTTAGACACGGATCCGGTTAAAGCCACTGTTTTATTGACCATCTCAACACCAATTGACTCGTCGGGAAAAAACATTTTTAAAGATTTTTTTATTGCATTAATATTATGGTGCACATTCAGGTTAACCTGGCGTACGATCCTTTTTCCATTCATGAAGCGAATATCGGTTTTGCCAAGGGCATGGCCGATTACAGAAGCTTTCTTAGGCCCGTGTTTTACCACCCCAGCGACGGATCGATCCGCAATTATCACATGTGTCATGGCCTGCGGCAAACTAACGAGCTCAGATTGATGCAAACCAACATCAATAGCAATCACGTCACCCGCATCTGAATCTGATATATATACAGAAGAAAATGCCGTAAAAACAAATAGATAGGACAAGAGTAATCTAAGTAATTTCATTGGGTAGTATCCACAACTGATAATTCATAAGCCACACATACTTTATATTCCATAGTCCAACGACCCGTCAAGAGCTTTTATTTTTTATCAACGCTTTTATACAATTTACTATTTTATCCGTGTCATTTAGCCGTTTTGGTTTGAATTTTTCGAATTTTCCGGTAAACGGTTTTGCATATTTTCCATCAAATAAAACTTGGTGAAATTGCTGATGTTTTTTAGGAATTATACCTTCGGTAGAGTAGATATAGACGGGCTTTTCGGTGGCGCAGGCCTCCGAACACATGGAAATCGAATCGCCGCAAACAATTATGGCATCGCAAACGGCCAAATATCCCAGATAAGGATTTTCATCTTTGCTGGATACGTCGTGAAAATAGAACTTTGAGGTTATTTCGTGGCGCAGGGTATTTGTGGCGAATGTGCTGGTGCGCCGGCTATTTGTTATTAAATATGAGCCGTTTTTTCCTTGCATGAACAAGGATAATTTTTGGGCTAATTGGCTGGCATGTTTTTTGGTGAAGCGGCCTTTTTTAGTATCACCACCAACTAGCAGGGCGATCCTTGGTTCCGGCAAATAGCTAAATTTTTTGAGCCATTTTTGCCTGGATTTTTTGAGTAAATCTTCAGTGATTTTATTTGGCGAACCCTTTGTTATAATTGTATTTTTTTTCGGTTTTATCCGGTCATGTTCCGGCACACATATAAGGTCGAAATCGCTCGCGTCATATGAACCAGGCCACATCATATGCACTAATTTTGCGCCTGATTGTTTCTTGATATAGCGGGCTATACTAGCGGTTTTTCGCCCGGCAGATATGACTAAATCGGGCCAGGGCTCTCCCAGGCGCGAGGCTTTTTCCAAATCGACACCGACCAAGCTTGCGCCTTTTAAAATATTGGGCAAGCTTGCAAGTTTATTATAGACAATTTGTTTAGCTATAAATGTTCCTCCCAATCTTTCGGCAACGCCGAGTGATTGGCTGTTATTGCCAGCGCGGTCGTCTAATAATACCCAAATGATCGGTTTTTTTTCCATATAGCATACCTCATTTATTATCGTACGTTGTCAATCTTCATTTTATGTATGTTTAATACACTTCACCTCGATTTCCTAGTACGATAATAAAGCAGAAATACTATAACGGTCATATTAGCGTAAATAAAATATAATTTATAGTAAATTTTCTTGACTTGGTCTGGATTGAGCGTGTATATGCCTTGGTTGAATTGTAAAACTTAAAAAACAAAGGGATTGATATGATAGAAGAGCCAACTATTAAAGTGGATACAGTATCTGTTACTTCTCCTCAAGGTGCGCCTGATCCACAGGAACGGGATCGTCGTTGGGCTGAAGGAGTAGAGGCAAGAAGAGCGAGGGCTCGTAAAATAGAAGGTCCAGGAGGCGAATGGTTAAGAGGAGGGAACTACGGCGGGATTTCAGGTTGCTGACTAACCCCTAAAACCCTTCGCCACAACATACATCTCGGCGGAATCTTTGCGTGATGATTCCGGTTTGAAGTGCTTGACGGTTTCAAAGCATTTTTTCATATCATCAAGCAGCTCTTTTTCGGTTCCGCCTTGTAGTATTTTCGCGGCGAATGACCCGCCTTCCCGCAAGTTATGCTTGGCAAAATCAAAGGCTATTTCGCATAATCCCATAATTCTTATATGATCCGTTTGGGCGTGTCCACATGCAGGGGCGGCCATATCGCTTAGGATTAAATCAGCTTTTTTGCCGCTTAATGCTTTGGATAAAATTTCGGGCGCGTCGTCTGCAGTGAAGTCATGTTGGATTAGTATGACACCAGGGATAGGCTCGATTTCCTGGAGGTCGATCCCGATAATTTTGCCGCTTTTGATTTTTTTTACAGCAACCTGGCACCATCCACCGGGAGCCGCGCCTAAATCGATGATTTTCGTATCAGGCTTTAAAATTCCGAATTTTTCGTCTATTTCGATTAGTTTATAAGCGGCGCGAGTGCGATATCCATCCTCTTTGGCTTTTTGCACGAATGGGTCATTCAACTGGCGTTGTAGCCACTGGGTCGAGGATTTTTTGCGCCCCTTTGCCGTTTTTACTTTTACATGAAGCTGTCTGGAGCCACCATTTCCTGGTTTTTTCATCAGCTCATCTCCAACATTTTTTCTAGCGGGCGTTTGGCTTTTAAACGCAAATCTTCGTTGATAGTGATTTCAGGAGCGCCATTTTTTATGCATAAATACAGTTTTTCCAGAGTGTTAAGCTTCATGTATGGGCAGTCATTGCAGATCGAACATGCGCCTTCTTCCATGCCTTCTACATTGTGAAATATGCTATTTGGCGCCAGTTTTCTCATTTGATGTATGATATGTGATTCAGTTAGAATAATAAATTCACCCCCATCATTTTTTTCGACATAATTTAGAAGCGAAGAAGTTGAGCCAATATGATCAGCATAGCCCAAAAGATGCTCAGGGCATTCAGGATGAGCAATAATTTTTGCACCTGTATGGTTGGTCTTTAGTTTAATGACCTCTTTTTCAGAAAAATTCTCATGCACGATGCAAGTTCCATCCCAAAGAACCATATCACGGCCAGTTTTTCTTGCTAAATACTCTCCCAGATATTTATCCGGTGCGAAAATAATAGGCTGGTCTTGCGGAATTTGTCGGATAATTTTCTCAGCATTGGTTGAAGTGACTATAATATCGGTTAAGGCTTTGACTTTTATAGAAGAATTAACATATGTTAAAACTATATGATCTGGATATTGTGCTTTAAATTTTACAAATTCCTCGGGTTTACAAGCATCCTCCAGCGAGCAGCCAGCAGCCATATCGGGCAGCAAAACCTTTTTCTGTGGACTTAGAATTTTTGCCACATCTGCCATAAAACGAACGCCACAAAATACAATCACATCGGCATCAGTAGCAGCAGCTTTTCGTGATAAATCAAGGGAATCGCCGACAAAATCAGCAATATCCTGAATCTCTGGATCCTGATAATAATGAGCGAGAATCACCGCATTCATATCTTTTTTAAGGCGATTAATTTCGTCTTCAAGATCCAAAGAAGGGTCAATATAGCACTCGTTTGTAATATTATTGGTCATTAAGTTAGTAAAATACTATTATAAAAATATGAACGCCCTAAATAATATATAATGTGACAAAGCGCAAGTAAAATAGTTTCTAAGCCGTCAAAAATCCTATTATATCCTTAATTTCCTTGATATTAGCACTAGCTATTGCACGCGCTTTTTCCACGCCATCTTTCAAGATGCTGTCAAGATAAGCCGGATCGGCTTGTAACTTGTTTATTTCGCTAGATATTGGCGCCAAATGCTCACTCACAATTTCCGCCAGGTCTCTTTTAAATGGTGCAAAGCCTGACTCTGCATATTTGGCCGTGATAGATTTTTTCTTCTCGCCGGTGATTGCAGAATAGATATTTATAAGATTAGCAGCTTCCGGCCGGTTTTTCTCATCATAAGACAGCCCCATTTCCGCGTCCGATTTGGCCTTTCTTATTTTTTTTGCAATAAGTTCCGGTGAATCGGTCAAATTTATACGGGAGTTATCCGATTCTTCCGACTTACTCATTTTTTTAGTGCCGTCGCGCAGACTCATAACGCGCGTTGCATCGCCTAGTATAAGCGGCTCAGGTAAGGGAAAATACTCTTGATTATATTGACGGTTAAACGCGCCGGCAATATCGCGCGCCAACTCCAGATGTTGCTTTTGATCCTCACCGACCGGCACATGGGTGGCTTTATATATCAAAATATCCGCAGCCATCAAAACCGGATAGCTATATAGCCCCAAACAGCTGTTATCCTTGTGTTTGCCGGCTTTTTCCTTGAACTGTGTCATGCGATTTAACCAGCCAAGCGGAGTCATGGTGCTAAGAATCCATGCCAGTTCAGAATGCTCGGCTACCGCAGATTGATGGAAAATTGCTGATTTTTTTGGGTCTATACCACATGCGATATAGGCCGCAGCGGTTTCACGAGTGGCATTGCGCAAATGTCCCGGATTTTGTGGAACCGTGATTGCGTGTAAATCAACGATGCAATAGAGACAGTCATGGATTTCTTGCATCGCCACCCAGTTCTTGATCGCCCCAAGATAATTGCCTAAATGTAAATTTCCTGTGGGCTGAACCCCTGATAATACGCGTGTCATAAGCAATTCCTTATTATTCCAGAAGGAGTTTTATAACATAATATATTTTAAAAGGTAATTTTTATTTCTCGATCCAAGTACGGTAATTTACCGCGGGAGAGAAATAGTTGCCCTGCATATAATCAACCCCCATTTCATTGAGCATATCAGCTATTTCAGGGCTTTCAACGAATTCGGCCACCGTTTTCAGGCCAAAATTATGGCTGAATTCCAGTAAGGTTTTTACAAAAAATTTATTTTCATCATTTTCAGTAATATCCCTGACAAAAATCCCATCGATTTTGATAATATCAATCGGTAAATTTTTTAACTGCGAAAAAGAGGTGTAACCAGAACCAAAATCATCCAAAGCTATTCTACAACCTTTTTCCCGTAACGAAGCAAGAAATATAGCCAGTTTTTTTGTGTCCTGCTGTTCTGTCGTCTCAATAACTTCGACGATCAGCCTGACTGCTATGCTACGATCTTGCAACAATTCATTTGTAGCCGACACCCATTCGTTACTATGAATGGAATCATTTGAAACATTCATTGAAAGTATGACATCTTTGTTTTTTTTCAATTCCTGAGCCACCATCTTTAAGACGGCAGTATCGATAGTGTCTATAAACCCCATTTTTTCAGCAATTGGAATAAAAGGCCCGGCAGAAGAAACGGTTCCGTCGTCATTTATTATCCGCAATAAACATTCATAAAAGGCTATATCCCCTGTTTGCGCGCTTATAATAGGTTGAAAAGCTAGGCGCAATTTGTTGTTTTGCAAAGCATTTTGCAAGTATGTCGCTAAAATCATTTGATTTTTTGACGCAATTTCGTGTCCTTCCATGTTTTTATAATGGACAAAACGTTTTTTCAAATCCTTCGCGTCATTCAGGGCTATATACGACAAACTCATTGCGCTATCGGCAGTTTTAGCGGTCACCGGGAAATCTACCCCGCCAATAGTGGAGATTAATTGTATCGGTTCAACAGCGATTTTTGATCCATAGCTTCTGATAATTTCGTGAATTTTATGCGCGGTGGGTTTGATATCTTCTTCATTACAATTCGGCAATATAACATCAATATATTCCCTGGCCGAACGCTTTACTATCGCGTCTTTGTCTAGTATTTTCTCAATTTCTGCAATCAGATTAATAACCATTTTGTCGGCATATTCTTTGTCATGACCACTGATCACCATGGACATATTATCAATGCAAATATGCAGCAAAGAGCCATGAGTATTATTTTCAATTGCATAAGAGATTACATCGCCCAGAACCGGCTTTATATCAAAGTATTTTCCTGCATTTTGTGAATCTTGTTTTTTGACCATAAAAATCTCTATTAAAAGCATAAGCACTGTATATTATGCCTTAAGAAAGTTAATAAACTGTTAATATAGTTAGAACTCACGCAGAACATCGTCTTTTTGTTTGTTTTGTCGTTAAAAATAACCTAAAAATACTCGTCCTGCGTAAGTCCTAATAGTATTTCATCTTTGAATTGACCGGGCGTTAATCTTCGGCTTATGTATGGTTAATACACTGCGCCCCGATTTCCTGCGGTCACTTCAAACCTGAAACACTATAACACCGGACAATCAGCCGTTTAAAACATCTCTGACTTTCTTTGCTAGTTGTTTTAAAGAATATGGCTTGGAAAGAAAGTTAAATTTTCTATCCTGGCCATATGTTTCAACGAATGCATCTTCACCATACCCAGATATAAATATAACTTTTATGTCAGGATGTTCCATTGAAATTTCTTTTATCATATCCGGTCCGCTCATGCCAGGCATAACTACATCTGTAATAATAATATCTATGGATGCCCCGTTTTCCCTGATCATTTTCATAGCGTCATCAGCATTTTCAGCCTCTAATACCGTATAACCTTTTCCTGTTAGTGCGCTATTGCTAAAAATCCTAACCGGTGTCTCGTCTTCTACGAGCAGAATGGTTCCTTCTCCGGTTAAATCTGAGTTATTAGTTTTTTCAGCTGAATCCTCTTTGATTTTCACAGGTTCGTCTGCGCAGTGTTTTAATAATATACTGAATTTTGTACCGCTGCCGATTTTACTGGAAACATATATATAGCCGTCAGTTTGTTTAATAATTCCATAAACTGTTGAGAGGCCGAGCCCAGTTCCTGAGCCAATTTCCTTGGTGGAAAAAAAAGGCTCGAAGATGCTGTTTAGTATGTCTTCTTTAATACCACATCCCGTATCTTCAACTTCAATCAGAACATATTTGCCTGGCTCTATAGTTTCATCTGAGACGGGTGAGTTTAGGTCTTTGTCTACTTTATACTTTTTGTTAATGATTTTATTTGTGGTGGTGATTGTTAATATTCCTCCGTCATTCATAGCATCACGAGCATTAACGGCTAAATTAATTATTACCTGCTCAAGTTGCCCCTGATCAACCCGAACATTGCCTAAGTCTCTGCCATGATTCATTTTTAATCGGATATTCTCGCCGATAAGCCTGCCTATAAGATTGGAAAGATCAGCTAATGTGTCTGTTATGTTAATAATTTCTGGCTGCAAGGTTTGTTTGCGGGAAAATGCCAGCAACTGCCTTACTAAATTCGCGGCGCGATTGGCATTTTGCTTTATCTGCATTATATCAGCGAATGATTTATCCCCCGCCGGATGTTTAATTAAAAGAAGGTCGCAAAATCCCATCATTGCGGTCAAAAGATTGTTAAAGTCATGGGCAATACCGCCGGCTAGCTGCCCTACTGCCTGCATTTTTTGCGAATGAACAAAGCGCATTTCAAGGTTTTTTATTTCAGTCGTGTCGATAAGGTGGCATATAGTCATGCCGGATTGGTTATATTTACTGGTTATTTTACTTATATATAAAGACGCCGTTATTACATTTTTGCCTTTAATTGCTACGTCTATAGGCCTGTGCCCATCATCTTTATTGTCTATTACATTTAATAATAAATTTGTAACGTCATTTTTGGACTCTTCTTTTAGCAGGTTAAGCAGGTTGTGTTTTTTGGATTTGCCAGACTTATTGCTGGCCATATTACGAAAGGCTTTATTGCTTTTTAATATGTCCCCGGATTTGTCCAATATGGCAGTTGCAACTGGAGAATTACTGACTAAATCAAGGTCATCAGTTGATATGCTGTTGCCCGATACGTATTCTTTTTCATTTTCAGGAAGTATAATTATAATTCCGCGGCGTTCAATTATTTTTCCTTTGGAGTCCCTAACGATCATTTGGTCAATAAAAACATTGATAATCGAGTCATCGTTGCTTCGTAAATTTGTAATTATTCGTAGGTCTTTTTTGGTGTTTAGGATTTTTTTAGCATCATCATCGTCGAAAAAAACATCACTGATTATAAGTTTGTTTTCTGATATGTAAGCAGATTCATACCCCAAAATCTTTGTGAATTCTTCATTTATTTCGTCAATCTCCCCCTTGTTTTTAAAGGAGTAGCTGGCGATTTTAAAGCTATCTAGATCATGTTGCTTATCATTTTCTTCTTGCTGGCCACGCAGAAAAAAATAGCCCGATGGCCGGGTTATTGGGTTTACTGCCAGTCTTAGTGGTTTCTCATCTTCTTTTTCGGAATAAACCCCGATAGGCTCTAAGCTAAGAGCCAGTGATTTATCGCCAGAAGAGGTCTTGGACAAGGTAAATGAGACGTCTTCTTCCCTCCCTTCTTGTAGGGCGTTTATTAATTTATCCCGGTCTTTCCTGCTTAAATTACCGCTATCACAAAGCGCATCAAAGCTTTTTGTCCCCCGGCCTCGTAATTTGGGGAATTTTCTGGCATATTCGGGGTCGACATATACAACAGTTCCGTCGTATTTTAGTATAATGCACACTTGGGTCGCAATTTTTGCAGCGCCGGCAAATAGAGCATTTTGTAGTTCAGTTGCCGCTATGATATTTCTGGCTTTGATGATATAAAACAGTGAAGTAGCTAAAAACCCTAAGAATAAAGCAGAAAATAAGCCAGCGGTTAGCTTGCTGTCGGATATCGTCAAAATCATATATAAAACAATTGAAAATGCTGCGACAAAAAATGCAATCAGCCACCATAGCGGGTAGCCATGATTTCTTCTTACGAAATCACTGTTTTTCTTGAATCCTTCTGTGCGGTCAGAAAACCTTTTGAGCATTATATTTATCGATTACTTAAGTTATTTCCAGTAGGACTTTCTGCGTAAGTTCTAAGAATACCATAATCTCAAATTTAACCCGAAGTAGCAAGTCCTGTTATGGTAATTATTTCAAAAGTTGCAATAATTCCATTGTCGTTGTCTGAAAAATCGGATTTATAAATGTCGGATATTTTCTGGAGCAGGGCCTTATTCAAAGGTTTTTCGCGGGAGAGCAGGGCGTTTTGTTGCCCTGATCCGCGCAGATCATGAGCCAAATCAATGAAACCGTCATATGCGACGTCGAATGAGCCTCCATCGGCGATTGGAGCGTCAAATCCGGCTTTTTGTATGAGCATTCCGATGGTTTTTATATCAACAAACGGGGATATTCTAGGGGCAAGCCCGCCTTCTGCTTCGATTAAAACGCGGCGCAATTGGTTTAATGTCCGTCCGCCCCACATATTGGCTATGAAAACACCGTCCTTTTTCAAGGAGTTCTTTATTTGCACCAATTTTTGCGGTAATTCATTGATCCAGCTTAGGTTTATTGCAGAAATTATCAGGTCATATTGCCCTTCAATATCATCGAATAGCCCAATCTGTACAGAGTTTTTTGTGCCAGGCCGGTTTTTCAAGGAGGAGGCGAGGGCGGTGTCGCCGATTTCCAGAATATCTTCGAACGGGCGAGACATATCGTCTAAGCGGGACAAAATATCAGCCGCCGCTTGCTCTTGCAAAAAAGCCGGATATTTATTGGGCAGCTTATCCAGATGGAGTTTGACTAGTCTATCGTCGAATATTTGCTGGGACACGCTATTCCTCTTTCGCATCCAACCCATAAGCCGTATGCAAAGCGCGCAGTGCAACTTCAGTATATTCCTCGTTAATCAGAACGCTGACTTTAATTTCAGAAGTTGTGATAACCAATATATTTATGCTTTTATCAGCCAAAGTCTGGAACATTTTTTGCGCCAAGCCCGCATGACTTCTCATGCCAACTCCTATTACAGAAACTTTCGCGACATCTTTGTCCAGGCTTAAGGATTTATATTTCAAATCACTCTTGGCGGCTTCAAATGCTTTCACTGCATTATCCGCATCTTCTTTAGGAACCGTAAATGTTACATCGGTTTCCTTGCCGTCTTCACTGACATTCTGCACGATCATATCGACATTTATTTCTTGTTTTGTTAATGGCTCAAATATTTCCGCTGCAACGCCTGGAGTATTAGCCACTTTCGTCAATGTTATCCGCGCTTCGTTGCGATTATAAGTCACACCTGTTACCAGTCTTCTTTCCATGATTTCCTCCTCATCTACTAATAAACTACCGGGTTTGTCTTCAAAACTTGATAAAACCTGAACTTTCACGCCATATTTCATGGCCATTTCCACAGAACGAGTTTGCAGCACTTTTGCGCCCAGCGATGCCATTTCCAGCATTTCTTCGTAAGCTATTTTATTTAATTTACGCGCTTTTGGCACATATCTCGGGTCGGAGGTATAAATTCCGTCAACATCTGTGTATATATCGCAACGATCAGCATCCAAAGCTGCGGCCATAGCAACAGCGGAGGTGTCCGAGCCACCGCGCCCCAATGTCGTTATACGGTTATCATCGCCAATTCCCTGGAATCCGGCTATTACAGCGATATTGCCAGCATTTAGAGATTCCTTTAAAAGATCGGCTTTTATATCCTCAATCCGCGCTTTCGAGTGCATGGATGAGGTTTTTAAGCCAACCTGCCAGCCCAGCCACGAACGCGCTTTTATACCCATTGACTGCAATGTAAGGGCGAGCAAGCCTGATGTAACCTGTTCGCCGGATGAAACAACCGAGTCGTATTCCTGCAACGATTCGGGTGTGGATAAATCGGATATTTCCTCAACCCAGCCGGCCAATTCATTAGTTCGACCTGACATAGCGGAAACCACGACCACAACCTGGTTGCCCAAATCAGCCTCTTTTTTTACAAGACGCGCGACATTTTTGATGCGCTCAATGTCTGCAACGCTCGTTCCGCCAAATTTTTGTACTATTAAAGCCATGTTCACTCTTGTTTATTTGCAGGTAACATATTTATTTACGTTTTATTTACGTCATCCCCCGAATTTTTCGTAGTAAAATTATAGGGGGATCTATGGATTACCCTATAATTTCTTCCAGAAATTCGGGTAACGACGGAGATCCTGAAACTAATTGAAAAGACTTAGGTGGGGGATGACCAATCAATAGCAACGCGCGTACGTATAATATGATATCAGATAAATGTCTACTGATTTTGTGATATGGGGATTTCCTGAATATTAAAACTTTATAACTTGCCCTAGAGACAGATGTGTATATATTTCCAAAAATATTAAAATTTAAATGGAGAATTATAATGAAGAGAAAGGCAGTGCCTGTAAGTGCTAGTGCTAGTGCGATAAATCAAGTAGGTACAAACATATCTGCAGAAGCAATAAGAGATGCGCTGGTGGATGGCAATGTAGAGAAAGTGGCCATGTTATTGGTTTTGTCTAATCTGGAGCATAAACGCAAGAAAACCTCAGAAGAAGATATTGCAGAATTCAAGTCGTCTTGCAGAGAATTTGCTGAAGATGTAGATCAGCTAGAGCTTTTGGCAGACGCAGAAAAATTGGCAGGAGGTGATTTTGGTACTTATATGAAAGTAGAACTTGCAGAACGAGGCTGGAAAGCTAGAAAGTCGAATGGTAACAATATATTATCAGAGCTTGACAAGAGGATGCTATCAGATCTTGAGCAGAGGGTATCATCAGGGCATGGCAGGACCCTCCCCGATGAATATCATAATGAGACTCTTACCTCATTATTTGTCGATGGGTGTGATATATCCGAGGAATCGATGAAAAAAGCTGTGACCTCATCTGACATGCGGATAGGATTTCCTTTAGCTCGTATTTACATGGTACCGATTAACTTCATCAGCCCACTTGTTATTTTATCTGAAATGCAAAGCTCGAATAATAATAATAGTTCTGATATCGGAGAGTTTAGAAGTCGCATGTTATCTTTTGCGGAGAATGTTTCTAAAGGCGAGGATTTTTCGCATGGAATGGCTCTTGCTTACAGACCCGGTGAATTTTCGGTAATGAGAAGCCGTGTTGAGGATTTACTGGCAATAAAAGGCTGGGAGTCGATAAGTCGGGAAGCTGATAAGGGGCAAGATGCGCCAGGGGAGTGGGCTAAAAAAGAAGGAGAGCGTGATGCCAAAAAAGCCAATCTTAAAGAAGGAAAAGAAGGTGCGGATAATGCCAGGCCAGAAAAGTACCGTCAATTCACAGATCTTGTCAGTGCAGTCGCTAAGCATAGATAAAGCCGAAGTAGAGAAATTCTCCGCGATGGCGGATCAGTGGTGGGATGAATCCGGCAAATTCAAGCCCTTGCATAAATTTAATCCCACCCGCGTTTCTTATATTAGAGATAGGCTTACTGAGCATTTTGGTAAGCTCCAAGGGCTGGACGTGCTTGATATAGGCTGTGGTGGTGGGCTTTTATGTGAGCCTATCACTCGCCTTGGGGCAAAAGTCACAGGGATCGACGCATCCGAGAAGAATATAAAAATTGCTGCCATACATGCAGAAAATTCAGGGCTGGATATAAATTATCAGTGCATAAGCGCAGAGGAAATGGCGGCTAAGAAGAAGAAATTCGATGTTGTTCTGAATATGGAAGTCATCGAGCATGTGGCCGATGTTGAGAGCTTTTTGGCAGCCTCATGCGCGTTGGTTAAGCCGGGTGGGTTGATGATTGTCGCGACACTTAACCGAACGGTCAAATCCTTCGCTTTGGCTATAGTCGGCGCGGAATATGTCCTAAGATGGCTCCCGCGGGGTACTCATGACTGGAAAAAATTCTTAAAACCAAGTGAGATTGAAGCGCCGATAAGTCGCGGTGGACTTAAGCTAAAAGAAATCCAGGGTGTGTCATATAATCCCATAAAAGATAGCTGGAATTTATCCGAAGATATCGATGTGAATTATATGATGTTGATGGTGGGGAAATAAAAGATTGATTTTTAGTTAAAATATTAATACACAGGGTCTCGCTATTAATTAATAAGGAGAGATAAAAGTGGCATTTGAGAAACAATTCGGAAGTGAAATGGCTAGATCCATGGAAAAAAAACTATTTAAGGCTATTCTAGCAGGTGAAGAAGAGATAGTTAAATTACTGGTTAATGGTGACGATATGGGTACATCAGCTCTTGATTCTAATACTAAGGATGAAAATGGTTTTACAGCCTTGTATGTAACGGCTCTAAGCCCGCGTGATTCTGCCGGAATAGCAAAAATATTAATTGATGCTGGTGCTAGGGTTGATTATTGTGATGGTATATTGCAACGGACGGTTTTGCACTGTGCTGTTGAAAATGCCAACCCTGGAGTAGTGAAAGTGTTATGTGAGGCTGGTGCTGATACTAATGCTAAGGATGAAAATGGAAAAGTTCCTTTGGATATGATTATTCTTAACGAAGAAGAAATTGTACCGTTATTAATGCAACATGGGGCTGTAGACCCAAAAGGCGTTGCAGCAAAAATACTTAGGACTTACGCATGACAAGTATTTTTGAATTGTTTTTAGGCAAAAATGTTCTAAAAAACGGAGTGTACACGAAGTACATGAGTACTTTTAGGTTGTTTTTAACGACAAAACAAACAAAAAGACGACTTTATGCGTAAGT
>JAJRPW010000043.1 GCA_024280585.1 Alphaproteobacteria bacterium | reverse complement strand
GGCCTGGTTGTTCTAAAGAAAATTGAGGAGATCGTACGTCAAGAAATGAATAAAGCCGGGGCTGTTGAAATTTTAATGCCGACATTGCAGCCTGCACAATTATGGCAGGAATCCGGGCGTTATGATGATTATGGCAAAGAAATGCTGCGTATCACCGACCGTCATGACCATGATATGCTTTATGGCCCGACTGCCGAAGAGGTTGTTACCGATATATTCCGCAATAATGTTAAGTCATATAAAGATATGCCGCTTAATTTATATCAGATTGGCTGGAAATTCCGTGATGAAATCCGCCCTAGATTTGGCGTTATGCGCGGGCGTGAATTCCTGATGAAGGACGCTTATAGCTTCGATTTAAACATGGAAGAATCGACAAAATCCTATAACATAATGTTTGAAGCCTACATAAAAATATTCAAAAGACTAGGCATAGCAGCGATTCCTGTTCGCGCTGATAATGGTGCAATTGGTGGCGATTTAAGCCATGAATTCCAGGTATTAGCCGAAACCGGCGAAAGTGAAGTATATTATGACGAAGCGTTCGAGGAGCTACTTGAAAATGATGAAATTGATGTTGAGCAGCTAAAATCATTATATGCCGCGGCTGACGAGATGCATAATCCCGACGAATGCCCTGTTGCCAAGGATAAATTAAAATCAAAACGCGGCATTGAGGTTGGCCATATATTCAATTTCGGCACTAAATATACCAAATCAATGAACGCCTCGATTATGGACCAAGAGGGCAAAAAAATATTCCCGCAAATGGGTTCCTACGGAATTGGCGTGTCTCGATTAGTTGGCGCAATAATCGAATCCTCACATGATGAAAACGGTATTATATGGCCTGGATCCGTCGCCCCGTTCCAGGTGGGTTTAATAAATATCAGAAGCGGCGATGAGGCATGTGACAAAACTTGCGAAGAAATTTACGCTAAATTACAAGAATCCGGCGTGGATATTTTATATGACGACTCCAAAGAATCTGCCGGCAAAAAATTCGCTAATATGGACTTAATCGGCCTGCCTTGGCAAATTACAGTAGGGCCAAGAGGAATTAAATCCGGCACTGTTGAATTAAAAAATCGTCAAACAGGGCAAAAAGAAGAGTTGTCTATTGAGGCGGCTTTGTCTAGACTGATTTAGTTCTCTCTCCCGCAAGGAGAGGGAGCTTGTAGAATTAGGACTTCCTGCAGGACGAGTATTTTTGAATTGTTTTTAGGCAAAAATGTTCTAAAAAACGCAGTGTACACGAAGTACATGAGTATTTTTAGGTTATTTTTAACGACAAAACAAACAAAAAGACGACTTTATGCGTAAGTCCTAAGAATTTTAGGTAAAAATTTATGTTCTCACCATTAGAAAGAATGATTGCATTTCGTTACTTGCGTTCGCGCAGGCGTGAGGGATTTATTTCCATAATTGCTGCATTTTCCTTTATTGGTATAGCTCTTGGCGTTGCAACTTTGATCGTTGTTATGGCCGTTATGAATGGTTTTCGCACCGAAATCACCTCGAAAATACTAGGCCTAAGCGGTCATATAACAATTTCTGGTTATGAGGGTAAAATTGATAATTTCGATAATTTTGTTGATGGAGTGACTAATATTGAAGGTGTAGTTTCTGCAATTCCGGTGATTGACGGTCAGGTTATGGCCAACAGTAAATTCGCCAATACCGGGGCTATGGTTAAAGGAATCAGACTTTCTGACTTATCCAATAAACCCCTGATTTATGATAATATCAAGGCTGGCTATCTGACCGATTTTCAGGGCAGGGATAATATTATTTTAGGAATCAGGCTGGCTGAAAGATTGGGTGTATCAGTTGGCGATAAGGTCACTCTTATATCGCCAAAAGGCCACACCACAGCGCTTGGCACTATGCCGCGCTTAAAAAGTTATAATGTCGTCGCCTTATTTGAGGCAGGTATGTATGAGTTTGATAATAATATGATTTTCATGCCGCTGGAGGCCGCACAAATATTCTTTAAATTCCCTGATGCAGTTAATGTTATTGAAATTATGTCGGAAAATCCGTATGAATCAACACAATTATCCAAGACAATTTATGAATCCGTTGGTGGCTTACTGCGCATCCAGGATTGGCAAATGACCAATGCCGGCCTGTTTAATGCGTTGAAAGTCGAGCGAACGGTTATGTTTATGATACTGACTTTGATCGTTTTTGTAGCGGCTTTTAATATTATTTCTTCGCTGATTATGCTGGTAAATGACAAGGGTAAGGACATTGCAATTTTGCGAACTATGGGCGCAACGCGCGGTATGATCATGCGGATATTCTTCATTTGCGGCTCAGCCATTGGCGTTGTTGGAACATTGCTGGGGTTCTTGTTAGGCGTTAGTTTTGCATCGAATATTGATCGCGTCAAAACCTGGCTTGAGTCCTTAATCGGTAATAAATTATTTGACCCGGTTGTTTATTTTCTATCGGAACTTCCGGCGGATGTACAAACAGATGATGTGATAATGGCGGTATCAATTGGCCTTGGTTTTTCTTTTATCGCTACGATTTATCCGGCCTGGAAAGCATCGAAGCAAGATCCGGCGGAGGCGCTTCGATATGAGTAAAACCATTCTTTCGCTACAAAATATTAGTAAATCCTTTACGCAGGGCAAGAAAAATCTACTTATTTTACGCGGTGCGTCTTTGAATATTAAAGAAGGGCAAATAGTTGCGCTGGTGGGGCCTAGCGGTTGTGGTAAAAGCACATTACTGCAAATCGCCGGCCTGTTGGATCAAGTGGATTCCGGGAAAGTTGCCATTAACGGCAATGCTTGCACCAAGGCCAGCGATAAAACTCTGACAAAATTGCGACGTGATGAGATTGGGTTTGTTTATCAGTTTCATCATTTAATGCCGGAATTTTCTGCACTGGAGAATGTTATTATCCCGCAGATAATCGCTGGGAAACCTAAGAAAGAGGCGCAGGATAATGCTATTGAGATCTTGAAATTCATGGGTCTTGGCAAGCGTTTGCAGCATCGGCCATCGGAGCTTTCCGGCGGAGAGCAGCAGCGTGTGGCTATAGCCCGCGCGATTGTTAATAAACCTTCGCTGCTTTTGGCCGATGAGCCAACGGGTAATCTTGATCCGGAAACGGCCGATGAAGTATTCAGCCTTTTGGTAGAAACCACCAAGGCAATCGGCCTTTCCATGCTTATCGTCACTCATAATATGGAGCTGACAAAACGCATGGATAAGGTTGTCACCATCAAAGACGGCGCGATCGTTACCAAGCGGCGGAAATAAATTCTATAGTTGTCGATTACTACTCAACAGTAACAGACTTAGCCAAATTCCTGGGCTGATCAACATCCGTTCCTTTGATCACTGCAGTATGATACGCTAATAGCTGGATCGGAATTGCGTATAAAATAGGCGCAACAAATGGATTAACCTTAGGTAATTCAATGGTTTGAGATGATATTTTCTTCAGACGTTTTATACCATCTTTATCACTCAAAAATATCACCCGGCCACCACGTGCCGCTACTTCCTGTACATTTGACGCAGTTTTTTCGAATAGTGCATCGAACGGTGCGATAACAATAATCGGTACCAAATCATCTATAAGCGCGATAGTTCCATGTTTTAACTCTCCTGCGGCAACCCCTTCGGCATGAATATATGACAGCTCTTTAAGCTTCAAAGCCCCTTCCAGGGCGATTGGATAAGACGTGCCGCGCCCGATATACAAAACATCCTGCGCCTTGGCCAGATCCTTTGCCAATTCCCGCAAAGCCTCATCGTGATTTAAAATCTCCACTGCTCGTGATGGAACTTCAGATAATGCATGAGATAATTTCGCACATTCTTCTTCATCAATAAAATTTCTAGCCTTGGCCATTGCGATAGTAAGACAGGCAAGCGCAACAAGCTGGGTGGTGAAAGCCTTGGTCGAGGCCACACCGATTTCAGGCCCGGCATGTGTATGCAAAACCACATCCGATTCGCGCTCCATAGAGCTTTCCTGCGCGTTTATCACCGATATAATGTGCTGTTTATGTTTCCTGGCATAACGCAATGCTGCCAAAGTATCCGCCGTTTCTCCCGATTGCGAAATAAACAGTGCAACTCCATTTTTTGGCAATATTTTATTGCTATAACGAAATTCAGAAGCAATATCAATTTCTGTCGGGATTTTGGCAATGGATTCAAACCAGTATTTAGCAGTCATACCCGCATAAAACGAAGTGCCACAAGCTACTATCGTTATACGGTCGGTCTTTTTTAAATCGAACGGTAAATTCGGCAGTTGAATTTCTGAGGTTACCGGGTTATAAAAACTATTCAAAGTTTCACCGATAGCTCCGGGCTGTTCGTAAATCTCCTTCTGCATGAAATGGTCATAATTTCCCTTGCCTATTGCAGCGCCAGATAGCAAAGTTGGCTTGATTTCCCGCTCCACAATTTTATTATTTTCATCGTAAATAGTGACGTTTTTTCTAGTAATTTCTGCCCAATCTCCATCCATTAAATAGGATATTTTAGAGGTAAGCGGCGCCAGCGCATATGCATCAGATGCAACATACATTTCACCATCGCCATAACCAATGGCCAGCGGTGAACCACGCCGAGCAGCGATTAATAAATCGTTATTTCCTGCAAAAATTATCCCTAAAGCAAAAGCACCCTCCAGCCTTTTTAACGTCGCCTTAACCGCGTCATGTGGAGATTTTCCTTTATTTAAATGATGCGTGATCAACAACGGTATTACTTCTGTGTCAGTTTGCGTTTGAAATTTATATCCTAAATCTTCGAGTTCCTCACGCAACTCGCTGAAATTCTCTATAATTCCATTATGTATAACGCCAACTTTATCAGTTATATGCGGGTGGGCATTTGTCACTGTCGGACAGCCATGTGTTGCCCATCTGGTATGACCGATTCCTAAAGTCCCGCTAAGTGGTTTTTTCCCCAGCTCCTTTTCCAATTCTTTTAATTTGCCTTTTGCCCGCGATGATTTGACTTTCTTATCGCTTGATAAGGTAGCGATTCCGGCCGAGTCATAACCTCTATATTCAAGACGCTTCAAGCCATCTAACAATAAAGGTGCTACTTCGTTCTTGCCAATAATTCCGATAATGCCGCACATTTTTATATTCCAGTATTTCTAAAAATAGAATTCACTATAGTATATCTATATCTATATAGTTAAGATTTTTTTTAATCAACCTTGTTGCTATAAAAACGTTGCAATTTTGTTATACACAATGGCATTATATACTTTACTTTACAATTGTTTTATGTATGATGTGAGCTTCTTATTATTATAAGGCATAAACGGAGATGAAAATGTCAAACATATCCTTGGCAGAATATATTTGGTTAGATGGGGCTATTCCCGTCCGTCAGATTCGTTCTAAAGCAAAAGTAGTTAATCTTTCTTCAAGCCCAAAACTAGAAGATTTTTCTGAATGGAATTTTGATGGATCCTCAACTCGTCAGGCCGAGGGCAATAATTCTGATTGTATATTGCAACCGGTTAATTTTGTAAAAGACCCTATTCGCGGTGAGAATAATTATCTGGTAATGTGTGAGGTTTTGAAAGCAGACGGTACTGTGCATGAATCAAATTCACGCGCACAGTTACGCGAAGTTTTAAATGCAGGCGCAGCAAAGCAAGATCCGTGGATTGGCTTTGAACAGGAATACACATTATTTAAAAAGAATATTCCTCTTGGCTGGCCTGAACATGGTTTTCCAGCGGCACAAGGGCCTTATTATTGCGGTGTTGGCTCTGAAGAAATTTTTGGACGTGAAATTGTCGAAGAACATGCACAATTATGTATAGAAGCAGGGCTGCTTTTTTATGGCATTAACGCTGAAGTTATGCCGGGACAATGGGAGTTCCAAATTGGTTATCGTGGTATTGCAGGTGAGGATGCTGGCGTTCTTAATATCTGTGATCATATGTGGATTGCACGCTGGTTACTCCATCGCTTGAGTGAAGATTACGGAGTTCATGTATCTTTCGATAATAAACCTATAAAAGGTGATTGGAACGGTGCGGGTATGCATACGAATTTTTCTACAACTGAAACTCGGGACAAGAAAAAAGGCCGCGCGGCAATTGATGATGCCGTTAAAAAGCTAGCAGCAAAACACTCCAAACATATACTTTTATATGGTGATGGCCTTGATGAAAGGCTAACTGGTGACCATGAAACTTCCAGTATTAATGAGTTTAGTGCGGGCAACTCCGATCGAGGCAGCTCAATTCGTATTCCGGCTCCAGTTGTAGCGAAAGGATATGGTTATTTGGAGGATCGCCGTCCTGGCGCAAATTCTGATCCATACTTAGTTGCGGCTCGTATCACAGCAACAATATGTGATGTTGATGAATCAAAATTTACATTTAACAGCTGGCCCAGGAAAAAAACCGCAGCTTAGGCCTTACAATATTTCTTTATTGCGCCTTAGTGCCTCATAAAAGTTGCATTGATTGAAAAACCGTGCTATAATTGCAACTATGTTGAGGTTATTAGTTGCTGTTTTCATTATTATATCTGTTACATCCTGCTCAAAGGTGCATCCTGTTGTGCAGCTTTCGCCTTCTGCAATCAACGAAATTGCAGTTGGAGTGGATAGAAAAAAAATTTATTCAATCTTCGGCCCGGCTTTTAGGATTGTTACTGTGCCAGATGGAACGCGCGTTCATTTTTATAATTTTAAATATAAGCTGGATCCACCCAAAAACCATCTTATTGGAGTAACTAACTTAATGTTGACTGTTTATACAGCCGGCGCATGGGAAATTATGCGCGATGATCACTATACCACCAAGACAAAAATAAGCATCACTTATGATGTAAATGATAAGATCAACTCGGTAAATGAGTATATTTATCAGGGGTAGTTATAAGCCATCCAAAACCACTTGCAATATATAACTAGCCGCCACTTTATCATCCAGCGACTCGCGTTTTTTCCTGGTCATATTTGATTCTTTCAGCGCGCGAGTTGCTGCAGCTGTAGACATCCTTTCATCCTGCAACAATATCGGCAATGACGCTTTTTTATACAGCTTCCCTGCAAAATGTCGAACCTTCGCGCAATTTTTACCTTCAGTTCCATCCAACTCCAGCGGAAAACCAACTACAATCCCCGTCACCTCCTCATCGGCTGCAAGCTTGGCTAAATGCCCCATATCCTGGCTCATATTGCGCCTTTTATAAACACTATGCGGGCTGGCGATCACCTGGCGCAAGTCCGACAAAGCAACCCCAATACCAACCAAGCCAATATCAAGACACAATATCCGCCTATCTTCTTGTATTATTTTACTAAAATCTTGTATATTTTCGTATATCATTGCTTGCTTTTTTATGTTGTAGGATTTATAAATGCCACACTCTTTTATAAAGAGGGGCAGAAAATATACTGCCAAGGGTGAACTAAATGGTGCTAGAAATATAACAAGTAAAAGAATTTTTCTTGCACTTGCACTAACAACTTGCACTTTTAACTTATAGAGCAAAAAAATGTCTTTAACAGAAAAACAAGTTAGAAAAATCGCAAAATTATCCAGAATTCGCCTGACAGACGATGAAGTAGTACATTTCGGTGATGAATTATCAAAAATTATGGACTGGATCGAAGTTCTCCAGGAAGTCGATACAGACAACATTCCAGAAATGACTTCTGTTGCTAATATTAATTTACCACAGCGAATCGATGAAATCACTGATGGCAACATCCAGGATCAAATTTTGAAAAATGCTCCAGAAAACAACCACGGCTGTTTTGTAGTGCCAAAAGTAGTTGAATAATAAGGAAAAAATATGTCTGAACTTACTAAATTATCGATTACAGATGCGTTAAAAGGCTTGGAACAAGGTGATTATACCAGCGTTGAACTAACCCAAGCCCATCTTGATGCGATTGAAGATCAAAGAGATTTAAACGCGTTCATTGATAAAACCACTGTAAAAGCACTGCATATGGCGAAAGAATCCGATGTTCGCCGCGCCCAGGGCAAGGCTGGAAAGTTGGAAGGAATTCCCGTTGGTATAAAAGACTCATTCTGTACCAAAGGCGTTTCATCCACCTCATGTTCACACATACTAGACGGCTTTGTTCCGACATATGAATCGACAGTTACCTCTAATTTATTTGCCCAAGGCGCGGTAATGCTAGGCAAAACGAACATGGACGAATTTGCTATGGGTTCGACTAATGAGAATAGCTATTATGGTCCGACGAAAAATCCCTGGAAACGAAATAATGACAATGCTGATTTAGTTCCCGGAGGGTCATCTGGTGGTTCTGCCGCCGCAGTATCGGCTCATTTATGCATGGGCGCGCTTGGCAGTGACACAGGTGGTTCAATACGCCAGCCGGCAGCTTTTTGTGGTAATGTCGGAGTCAAACCAACTTATGGAAGAT
>JAJRPW010000042.1 GCA_024280585.1 Alphaproteobacteria bacterium | reverse complement strand
CTGGTATCTCCGGAAGCACCCAATTGGGCGATTATGTTGTTCTTGGTGGGCAAACCGGGGTTGCAGGCCATTTAAAAATCGGTAGTATGGTAAACGCTGCAGCAAGAAGTGGGATAATGAATAATATTGAGGCAAATCAGACGATTGGCGGGTATCCGGCAATAGCGGTTAAACAATGGCATAGACAAACAATAGCCGTAAAAAAACTGGCAAAGAAAAAAGGTAACTAAAATGAGTGAATACACAGATACAATTGAAGATATAACTGAAATAATTGCGATGATTCCGCATCGTTATCCGATGTTATTGATTGATAGAATAGTGGAATATTCAGAAAATGAGGGCTTGGTGGCATTAAAAAATGTTACTATGAACGAGCCGCATTTTACCGGGCATTTTCCGCAACAGCCAATAATGCCAGGGGTTTTGATAGTTGAAGCGATTGCTCAGGCCTCGGCTATATTCACAGTAAAAACCATGGGGGACGAGGCGAAAGGCAAGCTGGTTTACTTCATGTCGATAGATAGCGCAAAGTTCAGAAAGCCTGTGGTTCCGGGTGATTCTCTCTATATTCACATCGAAAAAATTCAAAATCGCGGAGCGGTGTGGAAGTTCCAGGGCATAGCAAAAGTTAATGGCAAAAAAGTTGCCGAAGCAATAGTAACAGCAATGATATCGGATAAATAAATGACAGAAAATATACATAAAACGGCGATAATTAGTGAAACCGCACAAATTGGTGAGAACGTCAAAATCGGGCCATATTGTGTGATTGGTGACAAAGTCCAATTGGCGGATAATGTAACACTTTATTCCCATGTGGTTATCGAAGGTGATACTAAAATAGGGCAAGGGACGGTTGTTTTCCCATTCGCTTCGATCGGACATATTCCACAGGATTTGAAGTATGAAGGCGAAAAATCATCGGTAATCATTGGTAAAAATAATGTAATTCGCGAGCATGTGACAATTAGCCCTGGAACCAAAGGTGATGCTCTGGTGACAAAAATAGGCGATAATTGTCTGTTTATGGTAGCATCACATATCGCGCATGATTGCGTTGTTGGCAATAACGTAATATTGGCAAATAATGCGACACTTGCAGGGCATGTGAAGGTCGGAGATTTCGCGATAATTGGCGGGCTGGCGGCGATTCACCAGTTCGTGCGGATTGGAAAACATGCGATGATCGGCGGTATGTCCGGCATTGAAAATGATGTAATACCTTACGGTTCGGCCATGGGTGAGCGCGCATCGCTTTCTGGTCTTAATCTGGTGGGCTTGAGGCGCCGCAATTTTTCCCGGGATGATATCCATAAATTGCGTAATGCTTACAGGGTTTTATTCGCGCAGGAAGGAACTTTACAGGAAAGAATCGACGATGTAGCGAATATGTTCGAAGAGAATAAAGAAGCTATGGAAATCATTGAATTCATTAAACAAAATGGTTCCAGAGCTATTTGTCAGCCGAAAAATGGTAATGCAAAAAATGAACAGGCTGCCTAAAAAACTTGGTCTTATTGCGGGAAGTGGCGACTTGCCTGAAAAAATTATCGAAGCTTGCCTTGAGCAGGGCAGAGAGATTTTCGTGGTTTTTTTGGATAGTAATGTGGAGCCAAGCAAATATTTGGAGCAAATCCCGCATGTGACGGTTAATGTCGGCGCGGTTGGTAAGGCTTTGAAATTCCTTAAAAAAAATGATGTTGAGGAGCTGGTTCTTGTCGGCGGTTTGAAACGTCCGAAAATTTCTTCGATTCGCCCTGATGGCAGCGGCTTGAGGCTTTTGGCGAGAATAACCTCGGCGAGACTAAGCGGCGATAATTCACTATTATCAATAGTCCTGGGTTTTCTGGAAGAAGCCGGGTTAAAAATTATTGGTATCGACGAAATACTGGAAAATTTGCTTGTGCCCATGGGCATTTTGGGTGGTGTTGAGCCGTCTAAATCGGCGCGTGAGGATATTGTGCGTGGCATGGATGTTGCAAAAAAACTTGGTGAAATGGATATTGGGCAGAGTGTGGTTGTCCAGCGTAATAGTATTTTGGGCGTTGAAGCAATTGAAGGGACGGATGCGCTGCTTGCAAGATGCGAAAAACTCAAGCTAGATGGTGAAGGTGGGGTGTTGGTAAAGGTTAAAAAACCCAATCAGGATAACCGAATCGATTTACCGACGATTGGCGTTGAAACCATTAAAAACGCTGCAAAAGCAGGGCTTGTGGGGATAGCAGTTGAGGCCGGTTCAACATTAATTGTGGATCAGGAAAAGCTGGTTAAAAAAGCTGATAAATTAGGGATTTTTGTGATAGGGGTTTAGAAAATGCCTAAGAAAAAAATATATATAATAGCAGGTGAAGCTTCCGGTGATAATCTGGGTAGCAAGCTTATGGCTGCGCTGAAAAATGCTGGTAAAGTCGAGTTTTTTGGCCTTGGCGGCGATAAAATGGCGAAGGAAGGGCTAAATAGTGTTTTTCCTATGTCGGAAATTTCACTAATGGGTTTTTTGGAAATAATTCCGCACATCCCAAATTTGCTGGATCGTATTAATCAAACTGTGGAAGATATAGAAAAACACAAACCAGATATGGTTATAACCATTGATTCGCCTGGCTTTTGTTGTCGTGTTGCTTCAAAGTTGCAAGGCAAAAATATTCCGCTGGTGCATTATGTGGCGCCGACAGTTTGGGCGTATAAACCAAAGCGGGCGGAGAAATTCGCCAGATTATTTGATCATTTACTGGTGATACTTCCGTTTGAGCCACCTTATTTTGAAAAAGTCGGGTTGAAAACGACTTATATCGGTCATCCGATTATTGAGGAACCGTTTGCAAAAGGTAACGGGGCGGCTTTTCGAAAGAGGCATAATATAGATGCGGATGCGAAGGTTTTATGCGCCATGCCTGGCAGTCGAAATGGTGAGTTGGCGCGGTTACTGCCAATTTATCAGGAGGCCATTGAAATTATTTCTGATAAAACAGAAAGGTTACATGTGGTCATTCCAACCATAAGTTCAGTGGCGCAGAAGGTGCAGAAATTTGCCGAATCATTGCCGGTTCCGGCGACGGTTATTGAGGCGGCGGAAGAAAAATATGATGCGTACGCCGCATCGGATGTGGCGTTGGCAAAATCGGGAACTGGCACTTTGGAATTATCATTGGCAAAAATCCCGATGATTATTGTATATAAAGTGAATTTTTTGACTCATTTTATATTAAAGCGCTTGGTGAAAATTAAATATGCGAATTTAGTGAATTTAATATCAGATAAAGAAGTGATTCCTGAATTTCTGCAAAATGATTGCACAGCAGAAAATTTAGCGGAAAATTTAGCGGAGCTGTTGAATAATAAAAAATCCAGGGATGCGCAGGTCAAAAATAGCAAAAATGCTATTGATCAATTGGGGAAAGCCCCGCCGACTCCAAGTGAGAGGGCGGCCGCGGTCATCCTGAAAATATTATAGTAGACCTCCACCGAAACTCGATTTGGCTGGTGATTTCGTCGTTGTCGGAACCTAAAAAATGCTCACGTACTTAAGTACGCTCCGCCTTTTTAGAACCCGACGCCTATAAATCCATCGGCCAAATCGAGTTTCGGTGGAGGCCTAGTGTCTACCACTGATTCTTCATTTCGGCATATCTGCCGCACCATTTATTAATTACTTGCACAACCTCCGGGCGTTTGACTGGCTTTGTAACACAATCGTTCATGCCAACTTGCAAGCATCTTTCGCGATCTGTGCGAAAAACTTTTGCCGTAAGCGCGATAATAGGCAGTGGAGTTTTGTGATCCTGTTCTTTTTCGTACTTACGGATTGCTTTTGTTGCGTCATAGCCATTCATCTTCGGCATTTCCAAATCCATAAAAACGACATCAAAATCATTTTCCTTAACCATTGAGACAGCTTTTATGCCGTTTTCTGCGAGGAAAACTATGCAACCCATGCTTTCAAATAAATGCACAGCCATCAACTGATTGATTTCTATGTCCTCAACCACAAGTATTGTATAAGCGGATCCGTCCTGTTTGTATATTGTGTCGTATTGCATGGTTTCCTAACCTATTTAATTATTCATGGGATGGTAAACTATTTTTTAACTCTTTTCCAGTAAATATACGACAGTTTAAGAAATTACTTGACCAAAAAGCTAAACTATCTATATTGTCATTAAAACCTAACCCAATGGATAAATATGACCCAGGTTACAAAAATTATATCATCCAAAGAAAAACCATCACGGCAACAGGCGGAAGCGGCTGTGCGAACGCTTATCGAGTGGGCGGGAGAAAATCCCGATCGTGAAGGGCTTTTGGACACACCAAAACGTGTTGTAAAAAGTTTTGAGGAATTTTTCGGCGGATATCAACTGGATCCAAAGGAAATGTTGGCCAGGACTTTTGAGGAAACTGAAGGTTATGACGAGATGATTATACTGCGCGATGTTCGTATAGAGTCACATTGTGAACATCATATGCTACCGATAATCGGCAAGGCGCATATAGCTTATCTGCCAAATAACAGAGTAGTTGGCATTAGTAAGCTGGCCAGGGTCGCTGACGCTTATGCAAAGCGGATGCAGATTCAGGAAAAACTAACGTCACAAATCGCAACAACGATAAATGACGTGCTACAACCTAAAGGTGTGGCGGTTGTTATTGAAGCAACGCATCAATGTATGAGCACCAGAGGCGTGCATAAATATGGCGTGACCATGCAAACCAGCCATATGCTGGGCTTATTTCGTGAAGATAAACGCACGCGACAGGAATTTATCGACCTTATTACGTCACCTTCGAGCGGAGTGGGGAATATTTAGGTCACGGTCATTTCATAAAAACCGCAAACTCACAGCATCCCCGACTCCGCCTCTTTATCGGTCAACGCGGCGTATTTACGCGGCTCAAACAGCTGATAATGCCACCATTCATTGCGGTAAAAATCCCAACCGGCGGTGGTCATAATTCCCATTAATATATGTCTATTTCGTTGTTGCTCAGGTGATATATCGGTATTTCCATGATGAGATTTAATATCAAATTCATCAAACCGAGTGCCCATATCCAGCTCATTTCCGTCAGAATCCAGCAGGTTTAAATCAACCGCAGCACCGCGACAATGCGGCACAGCCCCATCTTCTGGATTTGAAATAAATTCAGGGTCTGGCGTATCATCCCAAAGTGCCTGTTGCACCTCCAAAGGCCTGAATGCATCGAATATTTTTATGCGTAAATCCAGCTGATCAGCGAGACGAATCGACTCGCGCAATAACTCCGCGGCCGTTTCATTCAAAAAGCATTTTGGCTTTTTATATAAGGCCTTTCCCGTGAAATTATTAGCCGTTGCATAGGCAATTTCCAATTCCACATCGAATTTATCTTTCGTAATTTCAATTAAAGTCATCCCACCTCTATTTCATTTTAATTAAAAATTTGACAATCATACAAAATCCATCATAAGAATAGCCACGTATAATTCAAATTAAATTTATTATGACAAAAATATTAGCAATAGATACCGCACACGGGATTTGCTCGGTGGCTATCTTAAATGATACCGGGGATATTTCCCAGATTGAAGACTCGGAAAACTCAAAACAGGCAGAACGGCTTTTTGGTATAATTGAGGATTTATTGTCAAAAAACTCCCTTAATTATTCAGATTTAGACGTTATTGCAGTCAATATAGGCCCTGGTAGCTTCACCGGTGTGAGAATTGGTTTAGCCGCGGCGAAGGGAATTAAGCTGGCAAGCGAGTTGCCTTTAATCGGCGTTTCCAGTTTCGAGGCCATCGCCGGACAGATTGAAAATAATGATAAAAACATCGTTTGCGTTCTAGATGCCAGGCGCGGTCAGGTTTTTGCGCAGTCATTCACCCATGATTTGCGGCCATTATCAGAACCTATATTAACAGAACCATCAAAAATTGCAGATTTATTCCAGCTTAATAAATATATTTGTATTGGTAATGGTGCAAAACTTATCGCAAATTTTGCAGATTTCGATGTATATAATTCTGATGAATTATCCGATGCCAGCAAGATAGCCAAAATAGCGTTACATAAAATGACAAATAATAGCTACAATACTGATGTACGCCCTGTCTATGTTCGCCCTCCAGATGCCTGTATTTCCAGGAAAAAATAGCCATAACGCCCATATTTTAATAAAAACTTACCAATGTTAATAATTTGGTAACAATTCTCACCTATACTGAAACATGCAAGGGGAAGATATTAGTTGAATGTGTCGTGCGTAAGGAGCGTGAAAATATGGATGATTTTGCCAAAAGATTTAGTAACTACGTTAATGCTCTCACCGATAGAAATACCAAGCCAGGCAATATATCAAAGCTGGGTTTGAGTTTCCCACCAAAATATGAAGTTTATTTATTAGGAAGCGCGGACACACCGGAAGATCTTATTTCGGTAATGCTACAGGAATTTTTTCATAAAAATTTTAAAGACTCTATGCAACTGGTTGACGATATCAAAATTAACGGACAAATTCTTTGTGGCGTTTATACAAGGGACATTGCCGAAACCAAAGTAATACAAGTGACTGATTTCATTTGCGATAGTGACTTCCTGGTTGATTGTATTATGAAAAAGAGCGGTAAGAATGTTATCAAAAAATCTTGAATTAAGCTTACACAGGGCCCTGACTTTAGCGCATAAATGTTCACATGAATACGCAACTTTAGAACATTTATTGCTATCTTTAACAGAAGACCCGGATGCTTGCGCCGTTTTAAACGGATGCGGAACCAGCATACCAGAACTTTGCAATAGCCTGAAGAATTTCCTGGGCAATGATTTAGCATCATTAGTCGTTGAAGATACCGTAGAAGTAAAGCCTACAGCCGGATTCCAGAGGGTAATCCACAGAGCTGCAATACATGCTAATTCAGGTAGTAAAAAAACTGTTACCGGCGCAAATGTCCTGGCTGAAATGTTCGGCGAGCATGAATCACATGCCGTATTTTTCTTAAAAGATCAAGGAGTTACCTATCTGGATGTAGTGAATTATATATCTCACGGTGTTGTTAAATTCTCCGATGATGAAATAGACATTCCTGAACTGGAACTCGATGAAGAATTGGGCGGTGACATGGATGATTTTCCACAGCATATGTTTGAAAAAATCAGTGAGCCTAAACCGCTTAGCGTATCCAGCCCTGAAGTTAAGGATAAAAATAGTGCATTGTCTCAATATTGTATAAACCTTAATAAAAAAGCTGAGGATGGCAAGATTGACATTCTAATAGGCCGAGAAGCAGAATTAGAGCGCACAGTCGAAATATTATGCCGCAGGACAAAAAATAATCCTTTATATGTCGGCGAACCAGGTGTTGGCAAAACCGCTTTAGTCGAAGGGCTTGCTCTGCGAATTACAAAAGGTCAGGTGCCGGATATACTCAAAAAAGCCGTTATCTTCACGCTTGATATGGGATCGCTTCTTGCCGGAACGAAATATCGGGGTGATTTTGAAGAGAGAATAAAAGCTGTTATAAATGAAGTGGAAAGACTGCCTTATGCAATAATCTTCATTGATGAAATTCATACAATAATTGGCGCTGGAACAACTAGTGGCGGCTCGCTTGATGCCGGAAATTTGCTAAAACCAGCCTTGGCGCGCGGCGAATTTCGATGTATCGGATCAACGACTTACAGTGAATTCCACACTCATTTTGAAAAAGACAAGGCATTGATAAGGCGCTTTCAAAGGATTGATATTGAGGAGCCTCCTGTTGATGTTTGCATAAAAATCCTACAGGGTCTGAAGCCATATTATGAAGAACATCACGGTGTAAAATACACTAACGACGCCATTATTGCCGCGGTTGAGCTGTCTTATAGATATATAAATGACCGCAAATTACCGGATAAAGCTATTGATATAATTGACGAAGCAGGCGCACATCAAAAATTAATTCCCGATAATAAGAAGAGGAAAAAAACTATCGATGTGAAGGATATTGAGACCATAGTTTCAAAAGTTACGAAAGTTCCTCTGGAATCTGTCGGCGCAAATGATACAAAAAAACTACAAAATTTAGAAAAAAATCTAAAAAAACTTATATTCGGGCAGGATAAAGCCGTTGAAGCACTTGCATCTTCGATGAAATTATCCCGGGCAGGATTACGTGACATTAAAAAACCAATGGGCAGCTATTTATTTTCAGGCCCAACCGGCGTTGGCAAAACAGAATTAGCATCACAATTGGCTTTAAATATGGATATGGATCTGGTGAGGATTGATATGTCAGAGTATCTGGAGTCACATTCCGTTGCCAGATTACTGGGCGCGCCT
>JAJRPW010000041.1 GCA_024280585.1 Alphaproteobacteria bacterium | reverse complement strand
TGGTATAAACGGCTGGTGTTGCTTCCTCCCAACACTTGCGCCAATAAAATAAGCGGGTAACAAAGCTCTTTATCCTTTGAATTCTGGCTTGGTGCCAAATAATAGCGCAGCCACTCAGGCTTCGCCACTTTATTATCCTTTAACGTGACATAGCGCGGGGAAATATGCGGCGGCTCCTGCAAATTTACTCGCGGTTCAATATCTCCGGCTTTAATTCTTCCGTAATATTTTTCAGCCAATGGGCGCAGTTCTTTGGCCGTTATATCGCCGGAAACAACGAGTATAGCATTATTAGGTCTGTAATACTTTAGATACCAACCTCTTGCATCTCTCAGAGATAATTGCTCCATTTCATGCGCCCAGCCGATGAGCGGTTTGCCATAAGAATGGTTCAAAAACAAAGCGGATTTCATTTGCTCCCTAAGCAAAGCTAGTGGATTATTTTCAACTCTGGATCGTCGCTCTTCCAAGATAACATCGCGCTCTTTTAAAACTTCCTCTTCATTAAACAGCAAATTTTGCATACGATCTGATTCAAGTGCCATCACCATTTCCAGCTTATTCTTGGAAATATTCTGGAAATAAGCTGTATAATCACTGCCGGTAAAGGCATTATCATTACCGCCCGCTTTGGCAATCATTGCAGAAAATTTACCATTTCCAAACTGGGTTGTGCCTTTAAACATTAAATGTTCCAGGAAATGTGCCACGCCAGTTTCCCCGGCTGGTTCATCCATGCTGCCTGCCCTATACCAAACCA
The DNA here is from genome assembly GCA_024280585.1 of Alphaproteobacteria bacterium. Lineage (GTDB taxonomy): Bacteria > Pseudomonadota > Alphaproteobacteria > Rickettsiales > UBA6187 > JAJRPW01. The sequence goes on along the minus strand of JAJRPW010000041.1, from coordinate 8,753 downwards.
TATGAGAAACCGCGGCAACTTTTGAATTTGGCAGCACCACCACCTCCATACCATTTGCAATGGTAAAGCTTTCGCTTTTGAAGTTGGCGGCATAAGAATTATCAGCCATGAAGGCTATAAGAATCATAAATATTGTAAGTATAAAATTTTTCATTCAGGCTAGTCTATATAAAATATTAAAGTGTGTTTTCTAGTGTCATTGCGAGCGAAGCGCGGCAATCCAAGGGCATAATTATACTATATGTAAATTTTAAAATCCTTTTTTTTAAAATATACAAATTCTCTTATCCCGAAAGCTTTTATTTATAAAAGCTTCGTAATACCGCCTTTGGATTGCCGCGCTTCGCTCGCAATGACGCCAGGCAGTTTCACCCAGCTTCTTTTACAAGGGCTTTAAATAACGCAAAATTTGGATCCGTCTCATTGTTGAAAAACTCCGGGTGCCATTGTACTCCTATGATAAATTTTTTGCCAGGCAATTCTATAGCCTCAACAATACCATCGGCTGCAGCAGCACTAATTTTAACAATATCGGAAACTTTAACGATGGCCTCACAATGGGCAGTATTAACATCAAACTGTTGTTTATTAACTATTTTTTTAAGCAGACTTCCCGAAGATACATCAACAATATGCGCATATTCTTCCGCCGGTTTTTCATTTAAATGATCAATTTTTGTGTCGATAGATTTTCGAATATCAGCCGTCATTTTACAGCCGGACACACCGCCAATAATCTGCATTCCAGCGCATATCCCAAGCAAGGGCATATCTTTTTCAATCGCCGCTTTTGCAATTGCTATATCGAAATTAAGGCGTTTTGAACCGGAATAGGGTTTTTCCTCATTAGGATCTATATACCATTCTTTAGGGAAGGCATAATCGCCGCCAGGTATGATCAACCCTGATATTCCATCCAGATAATCATCAATTGCATCGGCAATATAAGGAACGGCAAACGGTAAGCCACCTGCTTGATATATTATATCGAAATAAGCGTCACGCAGCGCATAATGCGGCCTTTTAGAAAAACTGCCCTGCTCTTGCCAGTCTAAAGTAATTCCTATTTTTGGCCGCATAAATCACCCTAGAATATTCTGTCTAAAATACCTTTTTTCTCCTGACTTACCACAGGAACATCACCATCTACCACCGATTTACCACTTCTTTTATTATCGTATAGGCGCGCCCTTTCTTTGCCCGCATCAACTATCGGATCGGAACTGGATTTTTTGCCCTTATTACCGAAAGTATATTTATAAGAGGCTATTTTAGCCAGGAATGATTCTTCTTCTGCCTCAATAACGGCCTCTTGTCCCTCTGATCGCAATATGGATTTTATGTTGGCATCAGTCTTTTTGGCTCCGGTTTTATTCAAAAAATGACGTTCCGCAGAAGTTGGCCGGGCAGTTTTTTCTTCAACAGTAAAGTCAAGCGAGGCTTTTTCAAATAAAACTTTTTCAGCCTGCGCGGCGGCTCCAAATTCTTTGGGTCGGCCAACACCAAGCTCTGGCGCGCGCAGTGAGAAATCAGGCGGCATACTAAGCGGCGAGTTTGAAACAACCTTAAATGCGTCCGGGGCTTTTTTACGGAAACCCATAGTATCCTTAACATGACCACTACTGCATGACACAATTAACAAGCATAATGCTGCAATAAAAATTCTATTTAACATTTTTTTTCCCCTCCTTAAAACTATCTAAAATCATTATAAAAACTCCAATAAAAACCGCTATATCTGCCACATTAAAAGCTGGCCAGTGATACCCAAACGCATGAAAATCCAAAAAATCGGCCACAGCCCCGACTCTAATGCGATCGGTTATATTGCCAATAGCGCCGCCGATTATCAAGCCTAATGCCACGGCCATATACATCTGAGTTACTCTATATAACCAAATACATAGCACACATACAATAGATAGTGCAACAATTGATAAAATCAAGCTGCCATAGCTTAAATCATTAAACATTCCAAAGCTTACGCCATAATTTCTAACAACAACCAGGTTGAAAAACGGCAGAACTTCAATGGTTCGGCTATCAATTTGCAGCAATTTACCGAATATATAAAATTTGCTAAACTGATCCAGCGCAGCAATTACAATCGCAATAATCAAACCTTTTATTAACATTTGCATAATATTTTCCTGGCCTCTTCACAATCTTGCTTAATTTTAGCGACTAGTTCATCTTTATTACTAAACTTTTTTTCCGGCCTGATAAATTCTATTAATTCAACCTGAATATCTTTATCGTATAAATCTTCGTCAAAATCAAATATATGTACTTCAAGCCCTTCTTTATTTTCTCCGAATGTTGGTTTTTTACCAATATTAGCTACTCCATCAAAGGATTTGCCAGAACAATACGCTTTAACTGCATAAACTCCAAATGCCGGTCTTATATAATCGCCCAGATCAATGTTTGCCGTAGCAAAGCCAATTTCCGCACCCCGATTATCGCCCTTAATAACCTTGCCTGCTATGGCGAAATTCCGGCCTAAAAATTCTCTGGCTTTATCCAATTTTCCTGCGCCGATAAATTCCCTTATCTTCGTCGATGAAAAAGTCTCATCATCACCGACAACTTCAACTTGAGTAAAGCCGAAGCCAATATCCTCAGATATTTTCCTGATTAGCTTGGCATTTCCGGATCTTTTGTAACCGAATATAAAATCATAACCAATAACAAGATGCTGCGCGCACAGATTAACCAACAATAACTGTTCTATAAATTCCTGGGCGGAAATTTTTGCAAAATCCAGATCAAAATTCAGCACAATCAGATAATCAACACCCAAATCTTCTATAAGATCGGCTTTTTGCTGAATAGATGTTAAGCGGAAATTTTGCTGATCCGACCTTAGAACCGCGATTGGGTGCGGCTCAAAAGTTACTACCGCCGACTTGGCCCCAAGCTCTTTAGCAATTGTGTAAGCCTTTGATATAACAGCTTTATGCCCTTTATGTACCCCGTCAAAATTACCCAGCGCAATCACTGCGCTATTATAATCATCAGGAATATTATCGAGACTATTAATTACTTGCATGAGCTATTTTTTCTGCTGAATTCTGATCGCGCAATTTCATATAGATCAAGACTGGCGATGCTACATATATTGATGAATATGTACCTACTATAACTCCAAATAATGCGGCCAGGCTAAAGCTTTTTATAACTTCACCGCCAAATAGCACCAAGGCAAGCAGTGCGATAATGGTAGTTAATGAAGTCAGGGTTGTACGTGCCAGATTATCATTGATACTGCGATTAAGTAACTCAACCATAGATAGCTTTTTGAATTTTCGTAAATTCTCTCTGATCCTGTCGAAAATAACCACCGAGTCATTTATGGAATAACCGATTATGGTAAGTATTGCCGCGATTGATGACAGATTAAACTCGAGTTGGGTTATGCTGAAAAAGCCCACGGTCAAAATCGCATCATGAATCAAAGCCACGATTGCTCCGACCCCATACTGCCACTCAAACCGGAACCAAATATAGACCATTATTGATACAAAGGCTAAAAATAATGATAATGCGCCGGATTTGATCAGTTCCTTGCCGACTTTCGGCCCGACATAGTCAACTTTGCGATATATAATATGTTCATCAAAATTTGCAGCTAAGGCTTTTTTCACTATAGTAACTGCTTCCATGCGCTCTTTTTCACCGCCGGATTGCTCGCCGATTCTGATTAAAATATCATTATCCTGGCCGAATGTTTGCAATGATACATCGCCGATATTTTTATCCTTTAGAATTGTGCGTAGATTTGACAGGTTTGGGGCTTGTTCAAATCTGGTTTCAATTAAGATGCCACCTGTAAAATCGATACCGAAATTTAGCCCTTTTGCTAGTATCAGTGCGAATGTTGCCACAATCAAAATAATAGACAAGCCGAATGCAACCCATCTCTTGCCTAGAAAATCGATCTTGGTGCCAGATTTTATTAATCGAACCGGGAATGATGCCATATTATGTTCCTTGAATTTTTATCGAACCATAGGTGGTTTAACATAAAATATGCAAAACGGCAATTTTCTTTTTGCTCCTTGACCGACAGTAACGATATTGACTACAAAGCGTAGTTAGAAAATTAAAAAAACCAATTAAACTCTACTGACCAAAAGCGGCAAAGAGCTTCTTATAAATAGGACTTACGCAGAACATCGTCTTTTTGTTTGTTTTGTCGTTAAAAATAACCTGAAAATACTCATGTACTTCGTGTACACTGCGTTTTTTAGAACATTTTTGCCTAAAAACAAATCAAAAATACTCGTCCTGCGTAAGTCCTAATAAAGCTATTCAAACTAAAATATTGACAAAAAGGCACGTATATGTTACGTTAATCCCTTAATTAATGCAATAGGTGGAAAATAATGGTAAAAATAAATCTTGGAAGAGACAAAAATGGTAATATACAATACATGGGAATAGCCAAAGCAAACAAAATAGCCAAAGCAAACAAAATGGCCGACATAGAAGAAATAAAAAAAGTAACAAAACTACTTAAATATATTTCCGAAACAGGACTATATGAATATACTGGCTTAGAAAAAGAATATGTTGCTACAAACACAGAACATGCAGTTGAGGAGACAAATCTTTTTGCTAAGTTATGGAACTCTCGGTGTCAAGAAGAGCCTATAGGTTCAAATAAGGAGTTTTTGTTGTATTTAAACAAAATTTTGTTACATGAAGTCTATGAAGAAGCAAAATATAACGATATAGATTTTATAAGGCTTTGTGCTAAAATTATATACGCCTCAGAAGAAAAGAATCCCAATTGCCTAATTAATTTAGACTTCGCGCAAGAGGAAGGGTTTGAGGCAGTATGCGGGCTATTAGCAAAAGCAAAAAGGGAAAAAGTAGTAGGAGAGCATACTAAGCGTGTTAGATGCTCTAACAACTCTGATGCAGTAGGATTATCCATATAGCAACCTTATAACCAGACGCCGCAACCTATAAAAACTGCATGCCAATATACCCCGCATAGCCTATAAAGAAAACCCCGCCAGTCCCCCGGGAGATCTTTGGCCTGAAATAAATCAAGGCAAATAACGCCGCCGTCACTGCGACCATAATCGGCATGTCGATATGCGCAAATTTATCTTCAACCGCGATCGGCGCGATAAAGCCGGTAATGCCTAATATACCGAGGATATTAAACAAGTTACTACCGATTATATTACCCAGAGCGATATCCGATTTTTTATGAAATGCGGCGATGACAGATGTAACCAGCTCCGGCACCGATCCACCAAATGCGACTATAGTAACACCTATGACACTTTCGGGCAAACCCGCAATAATCGCCAAAGCCACTGCGCCTTCAACCAGGAAGCTCCCCCCGGTCATCAGCAAAATCATACCGATAAGACACGCCAAACCCGCCTGCCATATATTCAAATGAACCTTGATCTGATCCTCAATTTCCTCAGTGTGGCTTTCAACAGCAGGATGATCCCTCTTGCTCGCATTTTTGAATATAAAAATCGTATAAACCACAAGCACCAGCAAGAATGTCCCACCGGCGAGATAACCAACTTCACCAAATAATCCAAACACCAATAGCGCGGTAGCCACAAGCAGCATCATCAACCCGTCAAATCCGCTCTCTTTTTTGTTTATAGCAATCGGATAGATAAGAGCCGTAAGCCCCAAAACGCAAAGTATATTACTAATATTACTACCGATAACATTACCTAGCGCAATGTCCGGATGCCCATCAAGCGCGGCCTGAATACTTATAACAAGCTCAGGGCTGGAAGTTCCATAAGCAACAATAGTAAGCCCGATGATAAAGGCTGATAACCCTAAATCACGCGCCAAGGCAACAGCTCCACGCACCAATGTTTCCCCACCGAGAAAAAGTAATATTAATCCACTGATTATTTGTGCGGCTATAAGCATAAAATCCCGAAATTTTGAAAAATAACTAGGCAATCATCCAAGTTACTTTTATAACTGTCAAGCATAGTGTATCTGCTTTATTAAAGTAGAAAATCGAGGCGAAGTGTATTAGACATACATAAGACGATGATTGACGCACTTTAATAATCAATGAGATATACTATATGTCTTTATTCAAATCCGCATTTACAGTTGGTGGCTTCACGCTTTTATCGCGCATATTAGGTTATATACGTGATATTCTAATTGCGGCAACTTTAGGCGCTGGCTTAGTTGCCGATGCATTCTTCGTTGCATTTCGCCTGCCAAATTTCTTCCGCACATTATCAGCAGAAGGCGCGTTTAATGCGGCATTCGTTCCGTTATTCTCTGGCAAATTATCCAGTGACGGCAAGGAAAAAGCCTTAAAATTTGCTGAAAATGTCTTTGCATTTATGTTAATTTTTCTACTTGGATTAACCGCCATAATGCAAATATTTATGCCGGCTATAATGCATGTTTTGGCTCCAGGCTTCACTGATAATCCGACACAATTTGAACTTGCCGTGTTTTTTGCCCGCGTAACATTTCCATATTTAATATTCATATCGCTCGTTTCATTATTTTCAGGCATGTTAAATAGTATCGGCAAATTCGCAGCAGCAGCAGCAGCACCAATATTTTTGAATATCTGCATGATTTTGGCCTTAGCCGTGTTTGCTAATTATACAAAAACTCCTGCCCACGCATTAAGCTACGCCGTGACTATTGCTGGTATGGTTCAGCTTATATGGCTAGTAATTGCGGCAAAAAAACATGGGCTGACTATAAAACTCAAACGCCCCGAGGCAAACCCACAAGTAAAAATGCTTTTGAAGCGTATGATTCCCGGGATTATTGGCGGCGGCGTAACACAAATAAACTTATGGGTAAATACCGTAATTGCGACAACAATGGCCAGCGCGGTATCCTATCTTTATTATGCGGATCGTATGGTACAATTCCCGCTGGCGATCATCGGAACAGCAATGGGCACGGCGCTACTCCCGGCCTTATCCAAGCAAATAAAGGGGCGAAAGTTCAAAGAGGCCAGCTTAAGTCAAAATAAAGCGTTAGAAATCGTTTTATTACTAACAATTCCATCCGCGATTGCCTTTATGGTCATCGCTGAAAATTTGATAATGGTGATGTTTGAACGCGGGCAATTTGGCGCAAGCGAAACAACTGCAACCGCAAACGCGCTTATAGCATATGCATTTGGCCTGCCTGCCTTTGTTATGATAAAAATATTTGCGCCCGTGTTTTTTGCCTCAGGAGACACCAAAACCCCAGTGAAAATCGCGCTAGTTTGTTTGATTATTAATGTCGCTATTAGCCTGACATTAATTCAGTATATCGGCCATATCGGACTTGCCGTATCAACCTCTGTCACCGCCTGGGTCAACACATCATTGCTCGCAATAGTTCTAACTAAGCGCGGCCTTTATCATATAGACAAAAACCTGAATAAGCGTCTGTTTAAGATTTTACTGTCCGCAATATTCATGGGAGTTATACTATATTACGTACAAAATTTCATGGCCTCTTATTTCGCGGCTGGCTTCTTAATAAAAATCTCCGCACTTTTTGCGCTTATAGTCGTTGGGATGGTTAGTTTTTTTGCAACGGCTCATGCCTGCAAAGCCTGCTGTTTAGGGGATTTGAGGGGGATGGTCAGGTAGGTGCGCGGGGCGCGCCCGAAAAGAGAGCGCCCCGCAATATTAGCAACCCTTAGCTTCTGCCTTTATATGCCGCTTTTTCTTCACCGTCGCGACTCTGGCTAAGTGAATCGCTATAGCTGCCGCTCCAGCTAGAATCGCCGCTTCGGCTAAGTGAGTCAGTGTGACGCTGTCCTGCTTTGGAGTGTGACTGTCTTTCGGAATGCCTTTTCCTCTGCGGCTCATCCTTTTGTAGAAGATCACCTATAATTTCTTTATAATCATATTTATCAGCATTTTTAACCTCAGTTTCGAACTCTTTGGTCAGAACCCTTTTGCCAGTTTTGCTTTTTGGTATATCTTCTGATGTTACTTTGCTCGCAAGGGCTATTATTATATCAGCTGTAAATGGTATATTACGATTTTTAAGCTCTTTTGCACAATTTGTAAAATATTCTTTTATAACATCTTCACCCGTTTTTCCTGGAATAGTTGTCGTGGGGAAGTTATGGCGAGCTGAATATTCGTGGTAACGAGGTAAAACATAGTTCATTTTACCAAACATATCATTAACATGTTCATTTGCTGCTGATTGTTCGGCCTCTTTCTCTAAATATTGCTCAAAAGATACCTTTGGGTTGTTTTTCAGATATTGTTCTATTTCACGGATATTTTCTTGCGCCACTTCAAGAGCTGCAGCTTTCTCACGCTTAGGGATTATAGCAAGCGAAACAGGAAGGGCACTAATCCATGTTGTGCTTCCTGCTACCATTCCTGCCACATATATTACCTCTGCTGCGACAGAAGCTCCCGACGTAGCAACGGCTGCTATAGCGCTACCTATAAAAAAAACGCCACCAACTGCCATCATTTTAACCAATGATGCTGTTGCTTTTTCCTCATCGATTTCCTCATAATGAACAAATTCATCAGCAAAATCTTTTAGATTAGGCTTAATATCACCTAATGTCTGAATATTACGACCCTTATATATATGATCCTTTATCATCGGCAGTAATCTAGGAACTTCTGTATAAATATCTTCAATTTTCGGCTTTCGATCAAAATCGCTATATTTGTATCTATCGTTATTTTTACTCATTATTTTTACCTTTTATATATTAATATTTTAACTATCTGGCGGAAGAATACACT
>JAJRPW010000040.1 GCA_024280585.1 Alphaproteobacteria bacterium | reverse complement strand
TATTGTGAGTACATTTTGGGCAAACTAACATAATTAAGGCTCCATACATTGGATAAAATTATATTATATACAACTATATTTGAATTAACAATGCCATATAAATCCCTTAAAACTACTCTCAAAGTTGAAAATAGGTTGAAAGTAAAATCAACCACTCTCTACAGTTGAAAGCTACTTGCCTATAACTCACTGAAAAGCAACAAGAAAAATGGTGATCCCGAGTGGATTCGAACCACTGACCCACAGCTTAGAAGGCTGTTGCTCTATCCAGCTGAGCTACGGGACCACAAGCATGAACTAAATAGACCAAGATGCGCTCTAAGACAAGGAAAATATTACATTACTCCTTCACACGTTCAATATTAGCCCCAACAGCGGCTAATTTTTCTTCAATGCGCTCATAGCCTCGGTCTATATGGTACATCCGGTTAATAACAGTTTCGCCTTTTGCCACTAATGCTGCAAGTACAAGGCTGACTGACGCTCTCAAATCTGTTGCCATGAGCTGCGCGCCGTTTAATTTATCAATGCCTCTGACTATCGCCGTATTACCTTCTACGGCTATATTTGCGCCCATTCTTGATAGCTCCGGAACATGCATAAATCTGTTTTCAAAAATAGTTTCTTTAATGACGGAAGTGCCATCTGCGATAGTCATTAAAGCCATAAACTGTGCCTGCATATCTGTTGCAAAGCCTGGATATGGTTGAGTTATAGCATCAGCACTAATGATCTTCCTATTTTTTCTTTTTACCCGCAACCCATCCTTTTCTTCTTTGATAAAAACGCCGGCCTCATCAAGCTTTTCAATGGTAGAATTCATGATATCCATAGGAACATTTTTAAGCAATATATCGCCATTTGTAATCGCCGCTGCCACCATATATGTCCCAGCCTCTATGCGATCAGAAATTACCTCATAATCGGTGCCATGTAGTTTATCTACCCCGTTTATTATAAGTTTATCTGTGTCTGCCCCCTCAATTTGCGCGCCCATAGCAATCAGACAATGCACAAGATCTGTCACCTCTGGTTCTTTGGCAGCATTATTTAATATAGTGGTTCCTTCTGCAAGGCACGCCGCCATTACGATATTTTCTGTGGCGCCAACAGATACTTTGTCAAACTGGATATCAACACCTTTTAAGCGTCCTTTGCAAGTAGCGTTTATATAACCATCTTTTAATTCAATTTTGGCACCCATTTTTTCCAATGCATTAAGATGCAGGTCAATTGGCCTAGTACCAATCGCGCAGCCGCCAGGCATCGACACTCTTGCTTTGCCAAAACGGGCAAGAAGCGGCCCTAAAACCAAAACGGATGCGCGCATTTTACGCACGATATCGTAAGGTGCTTCAAAATTATCAACCTGCTGGGCATTAAGTAAAATCACTTCGCCAACATGGCCGCCATCTTCCGCGCAGCCATCCAACCTGAAGTCAACACCGTGCTGTACCAGCAGATTCGCCATGGTCGAAATATCAACCAGATGTGGCAGGTTAGAAAGACGTAAAGTTTTTTCAGTTAATAAACAAGCCGCCATTAAAGGTAATGTAGCATTTTTTGCTCCGCTTATATGAATTGTTCCTTTTAAGGCTTTGCCGCCTTTTATTTTGATTTTATCCATTTTGCTGGCCTTCAATTTTTGGTAGGGTTACACCTTGCTGCATCATATATTTTCCGGATTTGTCAGCATAAGATGTTTCACAAGCCTCATTTCCTTGTAAAAACAAGAATTGGCAAGCGCCTTCATTAGCATAAAGCTTGGCAGGAAGTGGTGTTGTATTGGAGAATTCCAGTGTTACATGCCCCTCCCATTCAGGCTCGAGCGGCGTTACATTTACGATAATTCCGCATCTGGCATAAGTTGACTTGCCAACGCAAACTACTAAAACGTCTCTGGGGATTTTAAACCTCTCAACCGTTCTGGCAAGCACAAAACTATTTGGGGGAATTATGCAAACATCGGTTTTTCTATCGACAAAACCAGCCTGCGAGAAGTCCTTTGGATCAACAATTGCAGAGTTCACATTGGTGAATATTTTAAATTCATCGGCTACCCGCGCATCGTAGCCATAAGACGACAACCCGTATGATATAACACTATTGCGTCTTTGTTTTTCTTCAAATGGCTGGATCATACCATTTTCCAAAGCTTGTTGCCTAATCCATTTATCCGACATTACTGCCATAAATATTCTCCCTTTCTATCTTATATAGTAAATCCCCTTTAATATCATACTGCGTCATTCATCGGATTCGTAAGTACGCACGTAGTAAATCTACGCTTACGCCTTCCTCACCTTGAATTCCTTGTCTGATAATAAAGTGGAATCACTATAGTTAAGCAATTATAGGGGTAAAGAACTTTTTTACAAGAGAGGAAGTTGTTTTATTGAACTTCCTAACTCATCAAAACTTTTTCCAGAACTGATCTGACCACACGCTCTTTTGGCAATATTATCGAGATTTTAGTACCTATACCAGGCTGGCTTTCGATTTCCAGCGTTCCTTCGTGCAACTCGGCGAACATCTTGCAAAGAGGCAGGCCAAGCCCGGTTCCTTCGCAATTATCGTCATCATGAACCTGCTCGAACAAAGCCAAAGCCTTAGGTATGTCCTCGCTTTTCATGCCTATACCAGTGTCGCTTACTGTAATTACGAAATGTTTTTCCGGGTTAAAATGGGCGGAAATAATGACTTTACCGTCTTCTTTGGTAAATTTAACTGCGTTGCTAAGTAAATTTATCAATATTTGCCTGATTTTTCTTTCATCAACATATATTAGCGGAATATCCTTTGGCACCGCATTCACCAGACTTACGCCGGAGGATCGGGCTTTTTGATCAACCACCCTGAAGGCTTTATCAACTATGTTACGTAAATCAATTTCTTCTTCGGATAATTCCATTTTCCCCGCTTCTCCCTTGGAAAAATCTAATATGTCATTAATCAAATCCAATAGGTGGTTGCCGCACATATTCACGTCTTTAAGCCTGTCATTCTGGTCATTATTCACCCGGCCAAAATATCCCGAGGACAGCATTTCAGAAAAACCAATTATGGCATTTAAAGGCGTTCGTAGTTCATGACTCATTTTAGCCAGGAAATCTGATTTCGCCTGACTGGCCATCACCGCTCTTTCTTCGGACATACGAATTTTTTTAACCTGCCCTTCCATCATTAAAATGAAAAAGCTAACCGTCCCAACAAACACAAAGAATATAAATGAGAATATTATGTAGCCAATTCGGGTTTCATACCAATTTGCAAATATATCCTGCTGGTTCATCCGCAAAGACACAGTGAGTGGCAGAGTCTTAAGCTTTTCAAATGAAAATAATACGAAATCATTATTAATGAATTTTTCTATTGTCGTTATTTCACCAGCCTTGCTTTGGGCAATATTGGCTTCCTTCATAATATTTTTGAGCATGGAAAGCCCTTCATTATCGCCGGAAGTATTAATCAAAAGCTGGTCATTATCCAAAAATAAACTCATATTCACATCTTTTTCAGGCTCAACTGATTTGAAAAAATTAGTGATATAATTTCCGTCCATCACAGCAATCACCAGACCGCCAAAATCACCATTTATTTTCTCAATTCTGCGGCTGACAAATATCCTGTAAGTATTACTTTCAGATTTCAAAACGCTTATCATTAGCTTCTTATCAGCAGACTCTTTATGTTTTTTAAAGTGGTCCTTAGCGGAAAAAACAAAGCCAGGCTTTATTTCAAAATTATTTTTGCCTTTCCGGAATAAAATATCGACAACGCCGACCTCATCGGTGAATAATATGGCGTCTATATGCGGCGTTTCATTAACCCAAATGGAAAGATTATGTTCCATATCGGCATTTAATGTGCTGCCGAATAACAGGTTGAAATATTGTCTTTCGGCCGCTCTTTGCAAAGTTTGGTCTATCGTAAAAAAACTAAGTTCGACATTGCCGGATATAATTTGTGCCAGGCGATCCAGATCATTTTTTGCATTATCAATGCTTTCCTGATAGGAACTTTGATATTGATGGTAAGCTAACGAGCACACCATCAAAACCGCTATAAAACTTACGAGAAATATAACATGTACAGCTTCGATTTTTTTGTTTAACTTGTATCTCATGGAAAACACTATTACTAAAGTTCTGTTGTTTTGCTCAAGTTATAAAAAGTGCAAGTTGTTAGTGCAAGTGCAAGTAAAAAGTTATTGAAAACCAGGTAACTGTAGTATTTACAAAACAAAGCCTATTTAATTGTCGACGATAAACCTCTTTCTTACTTGCACTAATAACTTGCACTTGCACCAATAAAGCTACTTAGTATATATTACCAGATAACTTGAACATCGCATTATTTAAAATAAAGAACATCGTACAGGAAAATATATATGGTAGCGCACATAAACACAATAGCGTTTCACGGAATTAATCCAATTGATGTAGATGTGCAGGTACATATAACATCCGGGCTGCCCGCGTTTAATGTTGTCGGTTTGCCTGATAAGGCTGTCGGTGAATCACGAGATCGGGTGCGTTCAGCACTAAGTTCAATGGGACTGGCTTTGCCGCCATCACGCATTACTGTCAACCTGGCTCCAGCAGATTTAGCAAAAGAAGGCAGTCATTACGATTTAGCTATTGCGCTTGGGATTTTAGTCACAATGAATGTGATCGATCCGGATGTGGCCAGTCGTTATATCGCGCTGGGAGAGCTGTCTTTGGATGGCGGTTTAAGCAAAATAGCCGGTGTGTTGCCCACAGCGATTCATGCAGTTGCGACCGGAAAAGGCATAATTTGCCCGCAGGAAAATGGCGTTGAGGCTTGCTGGGCTGGGGATAATGTCGAAATATTAGCACCAAAGAATCTGCTTTCTTTGATAAACCATTTTAAAGGCACACAAATTTTAACTCCGCCAAAACTATGTGATGCACCTGCTGATGAAATTAAATATCCGGATTTGCGCGATATAAGAGGGCAGGAAACGGCGAAACGTGCGTTGGAAATTGCTGCATCGGGCGGGCATAATATGCTTATGATAGGCCCTCCTGGTTCTGGCAAATCAATGCTGGCCTCGCGCCTGGCAGGCATAACACCTGGTCTGGATGGCAAGGAAATGCTGGATGTGAGCATGATTGCGAGCATTACAGGTGATTTGGATAATGGTATGATAAAGCGTAACAGGCCATTTCGCGATCCGCATCATAATTGTTCTATGGCGGCGATGATTGGTGGCGGCAGAAAAGCCAAACCGGGTGAAATAACTTTAGCGCATAACGGTGTGCTATTTTTAGATGAATTGCCGGAATTTCCGCGTAATGTTCTGGATTCATTGCGCCAACCGCTTGAGACGGGAAGGGTAACGGTTTCACGGGCAGAGGCACATGTAACTTATCCAGCTCATTTCCAGCTTGTTGCGGCGATGAATCCTTGCAAATGTGGCTATCTGGGCGATCAGGCTCGAAGTTGTAATAAAGCTCCGCGTTGCGGTAAGGATTATCAGTCGAAAATTTCCGGCCCGCTTTTTGACCGGATTGATATTCATATTGAAGTGCCGCCGGTAACCCCCGCTGATATTAACAAAGAGCCATCGAAAGAGGGCACAAAAGAGGTGGCGGCGCGGGTGATTCGTACCAGAAATATTCAGAGTAAACGTTATGAAAATGATAATATAAGAACAAATTCAGAAGCCGATGGCGAGGTTCTGCTTGGTGTTACAAAACTTGATAATGATGGCAGAAAGCTGCTGGATCAGGCATTTGAGCGGATGGGACTGTCTATGCGCGGGTATAACCGGGTGCTGCGTGTTGCAAGAACTATTGCCGATATGGAAGAAAGCCAAAATATTCTGAAAAACCATATAGCAGAGTCACTTAGCTATAGGCAGATACTTTTGCAGAATTAAATTTCGGTGGAGGTCTAATATAGGGATTGTTGTTTTAGCACAAAGTTTCAATTATGCACGGCCTTATCTCCTCTCCCTGCTTGGGGAGAGGGGGCTTAACCACTGTACCAAATCAGCAAAAAAACCATTTTGCAGAATTAATATAGGGATTGTTATGAAAAAATATGAACCAAATATTTTGCAAGCAAACAAGCAGAAAAAAGCTGATAAAAAGGCTGAATTAGCAAAAAAACTGCGGCAAAATCTAAAAAGAAGGAAAAAACCTAAGGATGGGGCTAAAAATAGCAATTGTTAGAGAATTTTTGTATAAAATATGCTATAATGATGTCCTATTAAATTAAATAGGTGAAAATTGACCATATTCCAATCCACCCAAATGTATGCCTCCCAGCTGGACGTTTCATATGACGAATCACGTGAGCTATATATTGGTGATTTGGTTTCCAGAGGCGGAGTTCACAGAGTTGAAGGCATGAATCGTGCTGATGTTACATACGCAATGGATGCTTTGCTCCAGGAAGAATACCATGAAATGCTGCGCGGAGTTAAAGACCAAAATGCCCGTGTAATTGGGGGAGGGCGCTCCCGGGGTGGTGGTTCCAGCGCAACGCCGGAAAAAGTAGAGGGCATGGCCATAAAAACCTATGCGCCAGGAGAGCTAAAGCAAAAAAATAGCGGGTCATTTAAATGGGTTGAGCTGGTGATGGGCGCCGCATCTTTAGGGCAGGGGAATTTCCTGGAAGCAGCTTTAAGCGTAATATCAATTAAGCTTGGTGATTGGTTTGACGGGGTTGAAAGCCTATGGGATAAGGATACTAGCAAAAAGCCTTTATTCGCAGTTTCTTTTGGCGGAATACTTATAACAGCCGTGTCAAAAAAAATGCTGAAAAAAAAGCTCAGACGCCAGATGAACAAGCGTATTCAGCGTATTATGATGAATGTAAAATATCATAATATGGCAAGAGAGTCTCTTACACCCACTAAAGGTGATTCAAAACAAGCTATAAGCCGGCTAAGGAAGAAAAAACAACGGGCTGTTGAGCATTGGCGCGCAAGAGTCTCGCCGCAAGGCAGGCAGAAAAACTGGCGTGGACGTACTATTAATCTGCGCAACAGACTTCAGGATAAAAAAGAAAAAGCCAATCTCATGTGGGTCGAGCGGAATCTATAGATTTTCTCGCACTTTTACAATGGCATCACTGATTTTATCGCCGTTTGGTCCGCCGGTCTGTGCAAAGCTCGGTTTGCCGCCACCGCCTTTTGCACCTAAAATATCGGCTGATTTTTTAACCAAATCAACTGCGCTAACTTTATCCGTTAAATCATCGCTAACAGAAATTATCAACGACCCTTTTCCTTCAAAAGAGGAGGCTACAGCAACAACGCCGGAGCCAATCTGTTTTTGGAAATCTCCGATAATTCCCCGCAAATCCTTTGGCGATACATCCTCAAAAGCCTTGCCGATAAACGCGACACCATTTATATCTTCTTTTTCCACACCAGATCCGCCGCCCGTTGCCGCATCTTTTTTAGCCTTTGCCAGATCTTTTTCGAGCTTTTTGCGCTCTTCTAAAATCGCTATAATCCGCGGTTCTACTTCATCGGCGGACGTTTTTAATAATCCAGCCAGATTCCCCAAAGACTCCTCTTTTCCATTTAAATAATCCAAAGCTTCTTGTCCGGTTGCAGCTTCAATTCTTCTGACTCCGGCGGCAATTGCGCTCTCGGCAAGGATCTTAAACAGACCAATATCTCCGGTTCTTTTGACATGTGTTCCGCCGCAAAGTTCCACTGAATATTTTTCACCCATATTCACAACTCGAACTTCATCGCCATATTTTTCGCCAAATAAAGCCATCGCCCCTTCTTTTACCGCATCTTCGGAGCGCATTATTTTTGTGCCAACTTCCGTGTTGCCACGAATAATCTCATTAACTTTATTTTCAATTTGTGCTAATTCCTCTTTGCTAATAGCTTTTGGATGAGACATGTCGAAGCGGAATCTGCCTTCCGCAACAAGCGATC
>JAJRPW010000039.1 GCA_024280585.1 Alphaproteobacteria bacterium | reverse complement strand
GTGGCAATAGTAGTGTAGGCCGAGGTTCAAGGTTTGCGAGAAAATCAATGCAAGGAGGATGGGGAGCAGAAATGGGAGCTACATCGTCATCTTCTAGCAGTGGCGGTGGAGATTGGTCTCGCCCGATGGAACATACTGGGGCGGCAAGAAGTGCCGCGTATGGTGTTGTAAGGTAAATTTTTATTAGGACTTACGCAGAACATCGTCTTTTTGTTTGTTTTGTCGTTAAAAATAACCTAAAAATGCTCATGTACTTCGTGTACGCTGCGCTTTTTAGAACATTTTTGCCTAAAAACAATTCAAAAATACTCGTCATGCGTAAGTACTAACTATGTTAGAAAGCCGTTTTTGTAACAAAGGGCAGCTATTCTACAAACTCCAACATTTTCAATTATTTTCGTGAGTTTTGTAAAAAAATCTGCTAAACTGTAAGCAAGTATTGTGCCAGTTTGGCACCTAATCCAGGAAGGAGCGGGCAAATGTCTAAGATAGGCATTGGATTACAGATAAAACAGTCGCAGCAAATGGTGATGACACCACAATTGCAGCAATCTATCAAGATTTTGCAACTGTCGACGATCGACCTGATGCCTTATATTTCCCAACAAATCGAAGAAAACCCATTCCTTGAAAAAGGTGATGACGACATGTCGCGCGAGGATGATTTCGCCAGCGATATGGAGGAAAATAACGCCGATCACCAAAGCGACGAGATGGAAAATAACTGGTCTGATGATACGGTTTCACCGGCGGTTTATGAAGAAAATACCTTGGAATATGCCGGTGCAAACTCAGGCGGACGTACGGATTTTGGCGATAGTAATTATGGGGTTGAGCAGCTTTGCGAACAGGAAAAGTCCCTGCGTGACCATGTCCTTGACCAGCTAAATGTTGATATAGATGATCCGGTGCAGAAGATGATAGCCGTGCATTTAACTGATTTATTGGACGAAAATGGCTATCTTTCGGGGGATTTAGCTGCAATTGCTGAGACTCTGAAATGTGATATGGCGCAAATTGAAAGCACCTTGGAAATACTTAAAACCTTTGATCCTGTAGGGATTTTCGCCGCTGGATTGGCGGAATGTCTGGCGTTGCAATTAAAGGACAAAGATCGCCTGGATCCGGCCATGTTATCTATGATAGAAAACCTGGATTTATTAGCAAAATGTGATTTTAAAGCTCTGAAAAAGATTTGTGGTGTTGATGATGAAGATCTGGCGCAAATGTGTGAGGAGATAAAAGCTCTAAACCCAAGGCCTGGCAGCGGTTTTTCTACAGAACATGTGCAAATTATTCAACCTGATGTGTTCTTAAAAAAAGACGGAAAAACAGACTGGATTATTGAGCTAAATAGCGAATCTTTGCCGCGGGTGCTGGTGAATCGGCGTTATTATTCGCAAATCGACCGAAAAACTGAAGATAAAGCGAGCAAGAAATTTATGACCGAACAGTTTAGCGCCGCAAACTGGTTGGTAAAAGCTCTGGACCAACGCGCCAATACGATATTAAAGGTGGCAACCGAAATTGTGACTTTGCAGGATAGTTTTTTTCGTAAAGGAATTCACCACCTAAAACCCCTTGTTTTATCGGATATAGCGCAGAATATTGAAATGCATGAAAGTACGGTGAGTCGGGTCATAAATGGTAAATATATCGCGACACATATGGGGCTATATGAGCTGAAATACTTTTTTTCCTCCTCTGTTGGTGGCCAGAATGGCGGAGAAGACATTTCAAGTAAAAGAATAAAATATATGATTAAAGGGCTGATAAATAAAGAAAATCCAAAGAAAATACTTTCCGATGAAAAAATTACAAACATGTTGAAAGAGCAGGGCATAGATGTGGCACGAAGAACTGTCATGAAATATAGGGAAGCGATGGATATTCCATCCTCTGTGCAACGTAGGCGTGAGAAGAAATTGCCAACAGGCTCTTAATTTTTGACAGAAATCATTTACTTTTTCATAGATTTGGATTACTATTAAGGTATGAGGGAAGGAATTATAGTATTTTTCATTTGAAGTGACCGGTTGTCATTCTTCGGATTCATAAAATTCACCTATTAAATATAGGCTAAAATTTTATTCCCCTTGAATTTCTACGGTCACATCAAAGCAAAAACACTATAGCCGCATTTTTTTTACAATTTTTTGGAGAGTTGAGTATGCAGATTTCTGTAACAGGCAAGCACATTAATGTCGGTGCTGCATTAAAAGAATATATAGAAGTAGAATTAGATAACATCGTGACAAAATATTTTGAGCAGGCGATCAGCGCGACTGTTGTAATAACCAAGGAAAAACATCTGTTTGTAACGGGTATAGTCGTTAATGAGGGGACTGCAAATCATATTTGGATTAAAGCCAGCGCGAAGGACGACGATCCGCATGCTTCTTTCGACTTGGCGGCAGCCCGTGTCGGCAAGCAATTGAGGAAATATAAGGATAAAATCAAGGATCATCATAAAGTAAGAATTGATAAAAGTTATGATTTTGACTCGCTGGAGGCGACTAAATATGTAATAAGTCCAGAACAATCTTCGGGGGCTAATCAATCAGATGATGAGGCGCTGATTATTGCTGAAAAATCAATACAAATCGAGAGTTTAACGGTTAGTGATGCCGTTATGCGGATGGATTTAGGCGAACTTCCAGCCTATATGTTTATCAATAAGAAGACAAATGCAGTAAATGTGATTTATAGAAGAGTGGATGGAAATATATCCTGGATTCAGTCTGATATTGAGGGCGGTATTAAAGCCGCTTAATTTAGGTGGCGCCCATCACAGGAAAGGATATTTATCCATTCCTCGTGTTCGTGGTAACTCTAAATAAAGAACAAATGTTCGGAGCGGGGAAGCACCCCTTCCGGCGTAGGGTAGGAGACTATTTATGACTTCAGCTTTTAAAATAATGACCGTTTTGGCGGTGCTAATTATGATCGGCAACTCTGCTGAAGCTGCGGTGTTTACAGCTTTTGACCTGCGTGATATAGACCTAAAAAAATATGGCCTGGAAAGTTTTGAAGAAATTTTTGC
>JAJRPW010000038.1 GCA_024280585.1 Alphaproteobacteria bacterium | reverse complement strand
GGTTCCACCCAAAGGAATCGGAATATCCATCGCCTCAAGCCCGTATAACATAAAGTCGAACAGGTTTGAATATTCAATCGCAAACATGCGAGACAGAATATTTTCCTCACGGTTAAAAAAGTTCAAACGGCTTTGTACGCACACAACATTCGACGGTGACGTGCTAAATTTACTGAGGACTTTGCGCAATTGTAGCGGGTCAGGAACATCCTCCGCATCGTAAATCGTTACAAACTCACCCTTGGCAAAACGCATGGCATAATTGCAGGCCTTTGGCTTGGTTCGTGGCAGTGAATACGGCACTTTTATCATCTCAAACATACGAGTGCAGCGCAGTTTTTTAATCGCATTTATGGTAAGCTCATCATCGGCTTCAACAATCAGTTTAACATCCAGTTTGGAATTGGGATAATCAAGATTGCGGATGGCCTCAGTCAGCTTTTTTAAAACCCGTGTCTCCTTATATAACGGCACTAATATGGTGTAAATCGGCAAATTCACATCAGCTATCGGGATAATTTCCTCCGCTTGACTCAGGCGTTTTTCACGCACTTTGCCAATAATCAGCAACATAGTTTTGAACAGTAACGTATTGGTATAAAATATGGCTATAATAAGGAATATCCACGGCGCAAATTGAGCTGGATACATAAAAGTCGCTGTAAATAACGCCAAAATACCGGCCAAAAACACCTTGCTTTGACTGCCTTTAAATAGATCACGCGCGGAACATTCTGGATTAACCCGCCATAAATCCTCCCGCGCCTCCACATCATTTTCCTTTGAAAACAAGCTGTTAATACTATTATTAATGTCGTACCAAGAGGTAATCGCAAATTTGTAATTTTTGAATTTACTATCCGCCCAATATTTCACTTCCTTGCTTATTTTAGACGTTGCCAAAACTACATTATCACCCTCTGTTTTCCACGGAATTACCTTTAAATCATTGTAGATGTTGCGATCTGCAACCGCCAATAAAACCCGATCACACGGATATTTTTCCAGATCAGCGAATGGGACTTTTTTAAACTCGGCGATCGCGGAATATAACTGATGCGGATTGGCATAACTCTCCGATAAAATCACCTCAACCATGCTGGAATTCGCTTGTTTAGCAAGCTTTCTAGCCGATTCCAGCTGCTTTTGCGTGATCACTTTTTTGTCCAATATAAATTTGTAAATACCTTGCATAATTAAAAACCATACCATAATGAAACCAGCACTCCTGCGCCATTTCCGGCATTTCTACCCCACATATCTTTGAACAGACCAACTTGTATTGAAGATTTTTTGGTTAGCTGCTGAATTGCTGATAATTGTAGCTTTGCCGAGGAATACCCCTCTTCTCTGCTGAAAAAATCAGTTTGCTCAACCACCTCTTTTTCAGTGGAAATAACAGTAAATAATTGTCCTAGAAACAATAAGTCGGACTTATATCGAAGTCCTATTGTTGAATCTATTTTCACCTGATCAGCAAAACGGCTCGGTCGTTTTCTATAAGCTACCTCGATATTTGCAAAGTGATATTGCCCGGCAAAAGGCTTGGTATCATCGTCTAAAAAATCTGGCGCCCACTTGAATCCATAGCCGGCCAGCGCCCTGATTTCAACATCCGTTGTAGCATCCACAATGGCAAAATTACCTTCACTATGGAGGATGCATGGTGATTTTACTAAAGATTGAGCTGATAATACGAAGTTGTTTTTATCCAGTAATTTATAGCGGGCAAACGCCTCAATTTCTAAAATTTGGGTAGTAATTTCCGAGTCATCAGAAACCCCGATAACTCCGCATTGCCGAAAATCATAGACTTTTGTATCACCCTGCCCCGTTTTAAAAACCAGACTTTGCAAAGTAGGGCTAATTCCAACGGTAAAATCATCCGTTAACCCATATTCAAAAAATGGATTAATCTCTAATTTACTAAAATCCTGGCCGGATGACTGGCTGTCATAATTATCGTCATAATAATCAGAGGATTTATAACCACTAACTGTCAGAATCAGCTGTTTATCGCCCCTGCCTTGCGTCCAGGCGGCAGAATAAGTCACCGATTGGCTGCATAAAACAACCAATAATGCCAGCATAACCCTTTCAAAAATCAGCGCAATTTTTTCCATTGCTACGAAGATAGGGCAAAGGAAATAAATAGCAAAATAAACTTGCATATGGGATTATTATTCCATAGATTGTCGGATTATATTATAAATACAGGAGAGAGAAAATGCCACTTAACGCCCTTCAACAAGCCGAAGTTGCTTCCCAAAAAGAAGATTTTTTTCAAACCGGACGAGTGACAGTGCCCGATCTGGAAGAAATTTTATACGAACCGATTCCGATTTTAGATCACGGCTTCGTTCGCGTCGTTGATTATATGGGCGACGACTCTTCGATCGTGCAAGCTGCCCGTGTTTCCTATGGAAAAGGCACTAAAAAAGTTAATGAGGATGCCGGGTTAATTAATTACCTTCTGCGTCACAAACATACCACACCATTTGAAATGTGTGAGATAAAATTTCACCTTAAGATGCCAATTTTCGTTGCACGTCAATGGATTAGACATAGAACTGCAAATGTGAATGAATATTCCGCGCGCTATTCTGTGCTTGATAAAGAATTTTATATTCCAAAGCCGGAAGATTTAGCGGCGCAGTCGTCTAAAAATCATCAGGGGCGCGGCGAGGAATCACTTTCTGCCGAAGAGACAGCTCGAGTTATTGAGATATTACAAGGGGATGCAGACCAGTGTTATTCTCATTACGAAGAAT
>JAJRPW010000037.1 GCA_024280585.1 Alphaproteobacteria bacterium | reverse complement strand
GTTTGGCACTCGATGATATACGCCCTTTAGCTCCTGCGGCCAGTGCTGCAATATAATCTTGCTGGGCGGATACTAAATCAGGACTATAAAGGGTAAATAAAAGCTGGCCTTTTTTAACCTCATCACCAACTGCTGTTACATTTAATTTCTCAATCCATCCGGCAACACGGCTGGAAATATCATGCTGGATACGAATATTTTCAGTCACAAGTCCATAACTTCTAACATCGGTTCCAAATCTTGCCGCCTCTGCTTTTTGTGTGCGAACGCCAATATTTTGTATAGTTTCAGGCGCGATGCGAACTATTGTTGCTCCCTTGTTTTTATCGCCGCCTTTAGTTCCATAAACCGGCACTAAATCCATACCCATAGGAGATTTTCCAGGCGCGTCCTGTCTGTAATTAGGGTTCATCGGAGCTTGCCAGTATAGAATTTCTTTCTCACCTTCATCCTCTGAAAATGAGGCTGAGCTATCTGCATCTTCCTCCAAAGCACCTATTTCTACCAAATCCATACCGCAAATGGGGCATGTTCCCGGCTCTTGCGCTATATAATGCGGATGCATCGGGCAGTTATATTGCGTGCCTTCGGCAAATGCCGAATTTACGGAAAATGATATTACCAATAAAATAATGGTTACGATTTTTCTCATTATTTTTCCTCTATAATATGGCTGTTAAATTCAGCCGATAATTTCATATGACGGCTACGCTGCCTGGCTAATTGCGACTTTATGGTTAGTTGATTTATTTGAGCATCAAGCACTGACTCCAAACTTGAATTACCAGCTTCATAGTTGCGCATCGCAGCTTTGACCATTTCACCAATAGCTTTATCACGCTCTGTAAATACTCTTATATTTGCCAAAGTAGCATCACGATCGCTGCTAAGTTTTGTAAGCTGACTAACCCATATGCGCCTGGTATCGTCATATGACATTACCGCGCTATGTTTTTTTGCTTTTGCCGCACGCAATTTGGGTTTTTGATTCCAACTAGCCCATATAGGCACAGAGACAGTGGCCTGAACTGAAAACCAATCATCACCTGCAAAACTAGCACCTTGCTCACGTTTTTTATAAAGAGCATTAACGCCATAATTAGGCCAGAAGGCACTATCTGCAATCTCTACACCTTTTTCTGCAATCTTAAGATCTTCTTCGGCTATACTAACCGCATAGACTGATATGGGATTATTTTCCCAGTTAATCAGAGGAATGCTGGGAACCTTTACATCAGGCACTTCGCCAACAAGGCTTATTAATTTTGCTTCAACACCATCCTTTTCAGCACGCAGGTCATTGAGTTTTTGTTCAACAATAGAACGCTCCACATCAATTTCCGAGAAACGCCAATACACAGAACCGCCTGATTCCAGCTGACCTTTAAAATAATCTTCCAGTGCTTTATAATGTTTGAGTTGCTGGCCGGCATAATCAATCTGTTTGTTGACTTTCTCATATACAGCCAACTGCCCAATGAATATAGCCTCAAGGCGCTTTAATGTATAACCAGCCATTAGTTTTTGCCTGGCCGACATGCTCGCCTTGGCATTTGATTTTGCTTTACGCAGGCCATAGCCTGGAATTTGCTGGTTAAAGCCAAAAACCTTTGAACTTGGCAGGAATTGATCAAACCTTGGGTTATTTACAGGAAGATTATCCACTCCCAATATCAGTTTAGGGTCGGGCAAACCCATTTCACTTGCCGATAATTCTTTCAAACTATCACTTTTAGCTAAAATAGAGGAAACCTGTGGATGTTCCTTCAGGCGCTGCATATATTCATCAAATGTTGTTGCCTGCACTTGACCCGCAAAAAACAAAATAGCTGTAAAAACTAATAAAGACCTGGATAAAATCATAATTACTCCTGTGTTTTATATACCTTATACGTATGAAAATAGCTTAACTATTTTTCTGCCAATGATTTACGTGCTCGATATACACGGGTTTCTATGGTTTTAACGCTTACTCCTAAAATTTCAGCACATTCTTCTTGTGAGTTCCCTTCAACTGCAAATAATATTAGTGCGGTTTTCAACTTATGCGGAAGTTTCTGTATCTTGGCATCCAATACGGCTAAATTTCTTCTAAGATCCGTTAAGTCTTCAACATTACTACGAGGATCAGCAATAATATCATGATAGTTGCCATTACCTTCACCCATCTGAGCATCTAACGAAAAGGCTTGCTGGATTTTATGCTTGCGCCCGTAATCACGACACAGGTTGATAGCAACCTGATATAGCCAGGTAGAAAATTTATAGGAATGGTTATAACTATCGGCCTTGAAATGCACTTTTATAAAAGTCTCCTGAACAATATCATAAGCTACATCTTCATCTTTGACATAACGGCTAATAAAAGTAAATAATTTATGTTTATAGCGCTGCATAAGTTCGCCCAGAGCTGGCCCCACCCCTTCACAAACTAAAGACATCAGTTCCTTATCGGATGTAATTTCCGATATTTTATTTTCTGGCGTTTTCATATAAGGCATCTGTTATCAGCCGTTGTAGTTCTTGGTTTTGCTCTTTATTTAGAATTGGTTTCATTGCGAATAAATGCACCAAAGTAGTTTTTTGTAATTCACCCATGAATTTATGGATTTTATCAACAGCCTGCTGCACCTGGGGCGAATAAGAATCGTACTTTTTTATACTATCCGCCAGCTCCATATTGGCTAAACGAATACTCTCTTCTAGATATTGCCTACGCTGCTGAAACTGTTTTTCAACTTCCACAAGCTTTTTATCCTGCTCGTCAGTAGTATTTAACTGATTATGAAGATAGCCATGCGTATCTGGACTATGGCCTGCATCACCATGACGTCCTGACATAAATTTTTGCCCTGCATATAGCGCCCCAAAGGCAGTAATTATTATTATAAAAATTAATATCAAGGCGTTAATATAATGTTTTTTCATTATTTCCCTGCAATTTGATTAGTTAAAAGATATGGTGTATTAGTCGCAAAAACCTGCAATCCCATTGCTTCACTTGCAGAAGCACTAGATGAAAAAGTTATAACAGGACTAAACACCAGCCCAATTACAACAGCCATAGCAATGGATACCATACGAAACTCTGGTACAGCAAATGCCATAACGATTTTTTCATACCACGGCAAAGCCATGTCTGCCGTTTGCATACGAATTTTTCGCCATACATCTTGCTCTAGGTGATCCAGTTTGCTTGTATCATATTGCTTGTTAAAATATATAACAAGCAGCTTATCCAATGTTTTTCTTAGCATTATTTACTCCTGAATTATAGTATATCTACCCTCTTATACGCATAAAAAGCACTTACCCCTCAAAAATACAGTAACGAGTTGTTTAAGCTATAGTGTTTAGGATAAATTCGGGTTAGTTAGCTGAGTATTGGCGACGTACTAACGAGCGTAATGCTTCCAGCCTTTAAGATAATAATTTAATAAAATAGGTTTATCGAGCATATTAACCGCGACATCTTCTGCCAATATATCTTTTTCAAAGACAAATAAGCCTGGATAAATATTTTTATCCAAAAAACGAGTTTCCACTTCAATTTTTGGATTGTAAATATCTTTTATCTGGCTCGACGCCAATATAAATCCCCAATTACCAAACGATGGAATCTGGACGTGGTAAGGGTAAACATTATCAAAACCGCCGGCCTTAATGGTTTTAGCAATAGACCAAAATGCATCCGTTGCAAAATACGGACTTGTGCCTTGCGTTACAAACAACCCGTCCTCTGAGAGATTATTACGCAGTAATGTATAAAACTGCTTGCTGTATAACCGCGCCAAAGCATTGTTATTAGGGTCGGGTAAATCAGCAATAATGAAGTCAAATAATTTTTTGTTTTCAGCCAGATAAGTGAAGGCATCTGCGATGATAATTTTTACCTTTGGTGATTCGAGGCTTTGCTTGTTCAGGCTTGAAACATAGTGATTTTCTTTAGCAAGCCGGGTGATATTCTCATCAAGGTCAACCAGTATAATTTCTTCGATTGAAGGATATTTCAGCAGCTCTCTTATTGCCAGCCCATCACCCGCCCCTAGCAGCAAAACCCGCCTGACCGGAGTGTCATGCACCGATAATGGCACATGAATTAATGACTCATGGTAACGATGCTCGTCAACAGATGAAAATTGCAGATTACCATCGAGAAATAACCTTATATCATTTTGATATTTGGTCAGCACAATTTTCTGGTAACGAGATTGTTTACTAAAAATAATACGATCGTCATATAATTGATTATCCCAGCGTTTAAGAAAATAATCAGAAAAGAAAATCATTGATATAAGAATAGTGGTAAGCAGCACAGTTATAGCTTTTAGTTTTCCGGCAGCCTTTCCTATTTTATTGGCAAACACCCATAATATAACAAAGCCGATAGACATATTCACCAATCCGAAAATTAGCGATGACTGATAAACCCCAAAGAATGGCAGCAATATAAAAGGGAATGACACTGTTGCGATAAGAGCGCCCAAATAATCAAAGGAAAGTATATTGGCGATATTAAATTTAAGCTGATTATAATCGGCCATCAGCCGTGTAAGAAATGGTATTTCCAGGCCAATCAGAAAGCCTATTGAAATGGTGAATATAATATAAAAAGGAATGAATACCGCGCCTTGTGCATAGGCAAAATAAAGCACAGGAATACTTATCCCACCCATAAGGCCAAGCAGTAATTCTGCAATTATAAATTTTCGCAAGAGTTCGGTATCAATATATTTGGAAACGAATGAGCCAAGCCCCATCGCCGCCATATACATACCTATGGTGAGCGAAAAATATTTTACACTATCGCCTAAAAAATAAGAGACGGTCGTGGCAATTAACAGCTCATAAATGATAGAGCAAAGACCTGCGATAAATGCAGCGTATATTAACGTTATAGAATGTTTTTTAGCTTTGTACGGATCTGTGTTTGCCATTATTTCCCACTGCCCGGGCCTCCGCCACGGACTCTAGCGCCACTAACACTGCCGCCGCGCACACTCCTGTCATAATACATAGAAGGCCCGCCAAAATACCAGAAAGAAGGGCCACTATGATATCCATAATATCCCATGTAACCATAGCCATTGGCCGCAGCCGACATCAAACTGAAATATATAACACCTAAAACGGCAACAGCAATTAATACAGCTTGTTTTGTTTTGTTCATGATTCAAACCTATCCATGGCATTTCTGAAAGTACGGTTTTTCATTTCATTTAGAACAATACCAATAATAAGCGCTAATATTCCAAACCACATATGAGGTATGCTGCTACCGCGTTTTTTACTTATTTTTACGCCGACCGCATTGGGGGGGCGATCGCTTTGGGTATTAAATTTCAGGTAATAGATACCCGCCTTTGGAAAAGTAACATTTATAGAGTAGTTGTTATCCACTTCTGTCCACCCGCCTTCATAATCACGCCCTGAATAATAAGATAGCTCTTTGCCGAACGAAAATAAATATTCTTTATTGCTATTTAAAACCTGACCTTCAATGCTCGCCCATGATTGCGATGAGAGATTTGCGCTGACGCTGATACTGTAGGTTTCGTTATGTTTTTTGACAGTAAGCGGGCCAATTTCTGCCGAACTGCTGGATATTCCTGCTGGGCGGAAAGAAATATTAGCCATTTTTTCTGTTTCCATACTATACATCCAGGCTGTAAATAAACTAAGCAAACCAAATATAATAAAGACAGTTGCAAGTTTTCCAAAATCCACATTGCCTGAATCATTATTATCGGCACTTATGTCATCCTGCCCATGTCTGTCTGATAATTTATACGCCACTTTTATCCTATAATACGCTTGTTAATACTATAGCAAAACTAATAGCTATAGTTGCTTCTAACAGCCCTGCACCGAGATTTTTATCTTCAATAATCTCACGACTTAAATCATCGCCGGGAATTACCATTTTATCCATTACAACCCTGACTACTGGCAGAAAAATGAATGCTATAATATTCGTGACGGCCAGGTTTGTCAGATTTTCTTCCCAGTCTATAAAATCTCCTGAAACTCCGTTAAACACTATAATTCCTAAGGCTATCAGGGTGCCTCCCAAAGCTACGCCTGCGGCAACATTCTTTTTACCCAATTCATCATGGATGCAATATGGTGTGAATTTGTCATAAATAAAACTAAAAACTAAAAGGGATAACTGCCCTAGAACAAAGAAAGTGATGGCTGTTATCACTCCACCACCAGTGCCGGTGACGGCTCCGGCAGCAATCAGGCCAGTTGCCACATATGTTCCAAACTGAACAGCTCCAACTGCTGTGTTTTGCTCCTTGGTGAGCTGCTCAACATTGCAGAATTTTCGTAAGATAATTTTGTCATTAAAATAACGTGAAAGATTCAAAAATATCAATCCAAGAATAGAATAACCCCCGACCTGCAATAAATCATTCGTGAACCCTTGACTTGGCCCGATAAGAGCGCCAACAAATATTGCAACTGTGCCTAAATAATAACCACACATGGTCAAAGCTATGGCCAGGTTATCCTTGCCCGTTAATTCATCACTTATTTTATAGGGAGTTAAGAAGTCTTTGAACCATTTAGCCAGCAGGAACAGCACAAGATAGAGCCCCACAAACGCCGCCGTTCTTGTGATATCCTCTAATATGACTATTTTTAATTCCATATTTTTTCCTTAGATGCAATATGTTCTTATCATTGATGGGACATAATATGACATCGCCGTATAAAAGCAAGGTTTTTTAACCAGGGTAAAATAGTTATTTTTCAATTTCCTCGATTAATTCCCGCATGATCATACGTTTTATTTCCAGGGTGTCATTCGCATCAATGTTATATTTTGTACCTAATTTTTTGTAATCCTCAAGTGATAAAGAAACCGTTAAGCGCGGCCTTTTAGGCGGGGAATAAGGCAGGCCAATAAGTTTTCTAATCTGACTGGATGAATTAAGGCCATCTTTTGCAGCTAATTCCTGAATTTTTTGAGCCACTTTTTGTTCCAACTCAAAAGCCACTTGTGTGGCGCGGATAATTTTGTTTTGTTTATTCCACTTTGGGTTTTTAGCCATTATAGTATTCCCTAAATTCATTACTACGTTGTTGTCCACCGGTCTCATAAAATCCACCTAGAAAAACCTAGGCTAAAATTTTATTCGCCTCGGACGCCTAGTAGTAATTGAATTTATAAAACACTACGTCTTTGTCTAGAAAAAAAGCCAGTAAACAATATAGCTAAAAACACCCAGTGTTAGAAGCACAGATACATACATTGGAAAAGGCGCCTTGACATATAATCTGCCTAGCCAGTAGATAAATTTACCCATAATTATTCCTCCGCATTTCCCGGCCACATTTCTTCAATGGTTTCGATTTCATGATAGACTGTAACACTTAATTCCATTTCACCGGTATCATAAACTTCAATTTCAAGGGCATATTCGTCCGATTTATCCGTTAGAGTGTGAGAGGAAAATTTCTCCTGCCGGTTAATCTCTTCCGCAGAAAGATATCTGGCATCACCTTTTACAAATGCACCTTTGATATTGTCATCAGTTTCCGTGTATTTTTTGGCTAACCACTCATCAAAACCTTCAGGCTTTGATTTGATGGTGACTTTGCTTCCGGTCCCACGTTTCAAGACTTCATCAAGCTGCACCTGATCGATAATATCAGCAATTTTAGCCTTGCCAACTTTTTTACTAAGAGCCAAATATTCTTCACCGTCTTCTTCCTCAACCGCCATATAAATTATATTGCCGGAGCGGTCTTTTAGAATAAGCTCCGGGTAGCATAATTCACCGTAAATATAGGTATTAATTTGTGACACTTCAAATTCTTTTGCGCTAATATCAGACTGTTTAAGGTGATTGAATTTAATGATATCGCCGGGTCGTAAATCACGCGGGTGGGAAAGTGTGCGTAGCTTTTTT
>JAJRPW010000036.1 GCA_024280585.1 Alphaproteobacteria bacterium | reverse complement strand
CACCACCGCCTCCCCAAGTAACAATAAAGTTGCCATTAGCAAGAGAAGTTATTTCAGAACCGGCCTGCGATCCCTCCGGTGAAGTAATAGTCACTTCATTTCCAAGCCTGTAACCGTTATTGTCAAACCTCTGTATAAATACGTCAAAAGCGCTATTTTCTTTTCCTGGGCCATGCCAACTTATAACAAAATCACCATTTTCTAATGCTGTTATTTGAGGAATGCCCTGGTTACTCTCTGCGTAACTATTAACCTGAAACTCATCACCAATTTTATCGCCATTCGGATTAAATATCTGAGCAAAAATCCCATCCCCGGAGCCATCCTGTAAATAGCTTTCCCATGTGATAACAAAATTACTATCTTTTAAAACTGCAATTGATTGGTTGTTTTGCGATTTATCAGTATGAGTATTAATCTGGAACTCATCTTTTATGACCACTCCATCGTTATCAATAATTTTAGCATAAATTCCTATATTCGAACCATCTGTATTATTTTGCCCCCAGGTAACAATAAATTTATCCTGATCAAGCATAGCTAATTTGGGGTGAGGCCATATTTGCTCCGTATCCTCGACCAGAAGAATCTCACCTGAAATTTCTTCTCCGACTGCATTAAAGAGTTTTACATACACACTGTCTAAAGAAGCATCCTGATTACGACTTTCCCAGGCAATAGCAAAATTGCCATCTCCCAGACCTGTGATAGACGAATAATCCTGATCGGAGCTAAGGAAGCTGTTAACTCTGAATTCCAGACCTTTTAAGGAAATACCAAGATCTTTGTTGTTAAAATCTTTTATTCTGATATTTCCTGTAGATATCCCACCGTCATCTCTTGTAATTAAAAGGTCAGAATTTTCCTGTACAAGTTTATATTCATCACTATTGCCTAGGGTAAGAGTAAATGCTTCCACCTGTCCAAGAATAGGGTTGGCCACACCGGACAATAATATACCGTTGATGAATATATTACCTTTTCCATCACTATCGATTATCGTATCACTCTGCCCTGAATCTAAATTATCAAAATAGTAGTTATCTTCGCCGTCACCACCTATTAACAAGTCATCTCCGGCACCTCCATAAAGATTGTCATTGCCGGAACCTCCATGGAATGAATCATCCCCATATATTGTATCATTACCCGCATCGCCATGTAAGGTATCGTTACCAAGAGTTCCAACTAATATATCATCACCAGTTGTTCCTGTTTGTGTACTATCATATTTTAACAGAAAGTTTTCTTCGGATAGCTGAGCGGGAATAATATCGTTAATTGTTACTGTATGATCTGCAGAAAAATGAATTACTGCCGACGTATCACCTGAAATAACCAGATCATCAAAAGTCATTCCAACAAAATCACTTAAATCAATTTTCTCATCTAAATCACCAAGGTCAAAATCATTAATTATTTTATGACCTATTGAAGATTGCTTAATAACAAAACGATCTTTTCCTGTACCACCTATAAAAACATCATTACCGGAAGCTCCATCCATTATATCATTACCGGCGCCACCAGATAGTTCATTATCAAGATCGTTGCCATACAGAATATCATCTCCGCTACCAGCGCGGATATTTTCTATATTGGAACCAAATCCAATCCATGATGCTGTATCTCCTACATGAGTCACATACTGCAAACCTTCTCGAATATCCACTATAGAATTTCCGCTATACGACTCAGCATTTATGGTGTCATTTCCAGCACTATCCCAAATTGTAGAAACTTTCATCTGCCCATCAAGAATGTATTGCGTATCACCTATGTTGAAATTTTCATTGGTACCATAAGTGTACTGAATAGCGGCTATATCATATAGTTGAAGAGTGTGAGGGGCATTAGGACCGCTGCGACCAGCAACCTCACCTCCGATACTGGATTCCATTGAATTCCTTGTCGACATAATTGTTGCATTTGTACTATTCTCATCAGATGGCAAACTGTCCGAATGCCTTAGGCCTAAAGTATGACCTATTTCATGCGCAATCATTCTAAAACCATATTTGCCTGGCGCGAGGCCATCACCATTACCGCCATCAGCAGAGTTATACTGCTTGTCTATTACAACATCGGCAGCTTCAGCAGTATTTGAATATAAGCCTTTACCAGCAGCTCCTGTACTGGCAATTAAATCAGCCTGACGGAACACAAGGTCAGCATCTGCTGGGTCTGCGGCCTCTATAAACTCTATCTTTGCAACATCGGAATAAAGCTGCATTGCTGCAATGGCCGCAGTACGTTGATCATTGTTAAATGTTTCAAAATTCCAGCTGACATCATTATAAATATTGCCCTGCAGGGATTCAAAAGTGTATTTTATAATAATAGTATCATATCCGTTGGTAGGGTAATGTGATGCATAGGCTGGCTTAATTGCTTCTATATAGTAAGGTTTCTCTGTTATTTCCAGGTCAAAGGTAGTTTCCACAGAAGCATTTGACAAATCAGTAGCTGTAACTTTTACAGATATAGATCCAACATCTCCACTAGCAGGTTTTCCACTAAAAGTCATACCGTCAAATTTTAACCATAATGGAAGTGGTTGGCCGTCGTTAAGTGTGGCTGTATATGTTAAAGTATCACCGTCAATATCAGTAAAAACATCTAGCGGAAGATCAAACCGATGCAAACGCCCCGTAACCACGCTATAATCCGAGATTTGCGCGGAAATTGTTGGGGTATTATTTGCAGCAAGCCCTAGAAAATTATTAGCCGTAATAGATTCGACATTTTCAAGGATTAATTTTTGCCCGCCCCCAAGATCAATATGTGTATCACCGTCGATATTTGTGATATTAAGCCCGCCAAAGCTAGGCGCAGCCATTGTTGTAAGGTCAATAATTTCACTGGCCGCATCAAAATCCGTGATCGTCGTTGTTCCATTTTCCGAAGATGAAATCACAAAAACATCAGCCCCACCATTACCGGATATTATGTCATCACCGCCGCCTGTTACTATGATATTAGCAAGATCATTGCCATGAATTACGTCGTTTCCACTGCCTGCTATAGCATTTTCGATATTGGCTCCCTTGGCGATCCAGACGTTGCTTTCACCGGCTTGTGTCACATATTCAATGCCTTCGCGCAAATCAATCACAGCATCACCAGCAAAATTTGACGTATCTATAACATCATTTCCGCCGCCATCCCAGATCGTTTTATATTGCTTGGTTCCGTCTATAATGTAGGTATCATCGCCATTATTGAAATTATTATTGACCCCGTATAAATCCTGCGCCTCCCTAATATCGACAAACATTGGCGCTGAATCAAAATCAAGGCCAGGATTAGTCATCACACTTGCATGCAACTTATTTAATACATACGGGTCGATGCCCATAGCGTGACCTATTTCATGCAGCATGACAAAAAGCGCGCGGCTATTATCAGCAAAATCACCAAATCTTTCATGAATAAACACCTCAGCGCGTGTTATATTAGTGTCGTTGGTATATATCGTCGTCTCGCCGTCTTTGCGATTTTGATTGGGTAAATTCAGCTCGCCCTGGGCAAAAACCAGCTCTATATCCTGCAAACTGGCGCTATTATTTTCGGTAAACACAACATTGGCAACATTACTCCATAGATCTAAAACATGCCGAATCGCCGTTTGCATTGGTGCGATCATATTGCTTGTCGAGCTTGAAACCCCTTCAAAATCAATGATTTTATCGCTGTTGAATGTGTAATTTATTATCGTTGTTCCGTTTGTTTCCGGCGCCCATTTAAAACCGTGAATAAGCGGATTATCGTCAAACCCTTCGCGCTGGATCAGCACGCCAGTATCGTTTTCCTCAATCCACCAGCTGCCAAACCAACTACCAATATCCTCTAAAAAATCACCGACGGAATCGCTTATATCCGACACAAAATCATCAAGATTTGTTACAAAATCTCCGACGGAATCAACCACGTCATCGACCACATCCCCGACAGTATCGGCGGCATCGGCAATGGCCTCACCAATTCCTTCGGCCACATCTGCCACATCGTCCCAGGCATCAAGCACCGGATCAACAACTGAGCCTGCGATCAGGTAACCTATTGTATTTCCTAAAAACGGGAAGCCCATTAAAGTTCCAATAACATGTCCCACCGCCTGTCCGATCAGGTAGTTTGAGGCCGCAACTGCAACCGCGTGGCCGGCATCACTACCTTCTAATATTTGTTTAACCGGCGCAATGATCGTGCCGAAACCTGTTTGCACCAGGCTATAATCAATGATCAAATCCCTGATTTGTGTGTCCAGGTCATTTATTTCATCACCATCGAGCATTTTTGTGACTACATCAACTGCCAGCTGCGCCGAAATGAATGCAACCGCCTGCCCGATTTGCCCGACAGGAAGATCCTGCATTCCGCCTATTGCACCATTAAAACCTGGCAAAATAGAGCCGTCCACATCATAAACCGTGTTCAAAATGATATTGCGTACCAGTTCTTTTGCGAAAATATCGGCAAGCCCGGAAGCCGCGGCATCAAGATCTTCTTGCAATAATGCGCCGGCGATTGTGCTTGCTGCGGCATTTTGCGCCTGGGCTGATAAATTGCCAGCGATATTTTCAATCGCACCAAACACCCCGCCTCTAATATCAGTGTTTTCAGGAGTTACGTCTGCCCCTTGAATCTCTGTTTCAGTAAGGACATTTCCATCTTCATCCAGCACAAACTCTATTGACATTTTTTCTTCAACATTCTTTAGTTTTAGAGTTTTATTCGGAGCATCATAACTTGCGTAAAGGATAGGCGGGTTATCAGCATCAGGGTCGTAATCCGCATAACTGGTTTCAATTAACGTACCATTATCATTATAATATAAATTGCCGTTATGATTAATAAAACCACATGACGGCGTATTATTCAGCAATATATTGAAAATATTGGGATTGTCCGCTTCGGGATTGTAATAAATATCATTTATCGCAGCGTCATTATCTTCCGGCGCCACTTCTTGCAGCTCATTGCCAGCTTTTCTGTATAAAGTACCTTCGAAATAATCTACCCCTCCTTCAGGTAGCTTTTCAAAGAATTGCTGAAACTCTGTTAAAGACGCATGATCTATTCCCGTTTTTATTATATTACCGTTTTCATCTTTTTTAACTATGATGCCATCAATTATTTTGTTGGTTTCTCCACTAGATAAATTTGTTATATCGCGCCATTGGTCTACAACTGGAGGATAAAAACCATTATCTAAATCTTCGTTGGTAGATTCAGAAATACTCTTACCAGTGATTCTTTTCATAACGGCATTTGGTACTTCTTCGGCAATAAATTGGTCGGAACGAATTACTCCTGTAATTGCTCCACTTGCTATACTTCCTATATCAAAATAATTTGATATAATAAGTATAGCAGTATTAATCACTGGAGCAGCATTGGGAACTAATTGCGATAGATACCCACCAATTTCTTTAGCATAATCACTAATTCCAGAACTATTCTGTCTGGCATATTCTCCTGCTTCTCCTGCAATAGTAAGTTTTGCCATCTGCATAGTCATTGCAATTGGTTCTGAGTATATTGAAATATTTCTATCGCTATAATCTTCTGCTTCTAATAGAGATCTTGCATAATTAAGATTATCATCATAACCATATGAATGTCTTAGAATATTGGCAGTTGTACTATTATTCAAAATTTGATGTAACTCAACAGCACCAATTGGTTCACTACCAAAAATATTATCAATCGCCTGGTTTATAGCATAATCACCAAATTCAGAAGCATTGGTAATCCCTGTGGTATCCTTATATAGGTTACTGACAAAGTTGTGCAACTGGTCTTTACTATATTCTGTTGCTATTGGCTCCGACTCTACTGTTACAAAATCTGTAATTATTAAATTATTTTTATTAACCTCACCTAAAAAAGACACTTGATTTAAAGTAAGCTGTTCATTAGCATTATCAAAATTGCCGAATTCATTGTCATACGAATTTATAACATTACTATTCCCGATCAACTCTGCTGCCTCGACCGCGTTTTGGTTCCCAATAAAATGGCTGGGTCTTAGGTCGGCAATATCGGTGTTTTCGATATATATTCTTTGGTTATAAGGTCCGCCAATATCGACGATTGCATCGTTGCCATCCTGGGTAAATGTCAGATCATCTGTTGAGCTAATTTCTTCGAACTCGGTCAGGTCTATTTTATATTCAGCGCTTAACGGTTCAAAGATTTGCACAACATAGTCAGAGCCATCCGCATATACTTTGGAAACATTTAAGTTCACCGACGGCACGTAAAATCCTGAGAAATTACTGGCAGACAAGCTATTCGGATCAACATCGGTTAGTATAATCGATTTGCCGCCGCCGACATTGACCACCGCGTCTGAGCCGCTTACGGCAAAGCCCAAATCAGAAAATTCAGTAACGCCAAACTCAGAAATATCGATGATATTGCGGGCGTTTTCCGGGTTAAATCCGGTGATAATCTGCAATTGATCACCGGCTGCATCAATCGTGAAAACCTCTGCATTAATCGGAGCATTGGTAAAATTATCATCAGATAAATCGGATACTTTTACGTTATTAATCTGAACTTTTTGGCCATTGGCAAAGTTTATCACCGCATGGTCACCAACTTGTTCGATATCCAGATCATTTATCCCGCTTATGCCGGTAAAATATGAAAGATTTATTTTCTCCAATGGATTATTTACTTCAAAATCCTGGATGATATCAAGCCCGCCGGTTTTGGGCTCGATTACAAAGATATCGTTGCCATCGCCGCCAAAAAATACATTATTGCCAGTGCCGCCGAAGAATGTGTCGTTGCCCGCATCACCTTTTAAGACGTTATTGCCCGCAGTTCCGATTAAAATATCATCGCCTGCGCCGCCGCTGATATTATCATTACCTGCGCCTGCATGCAGCTGATCATTGCCATCACCGCCGATTATAGTGTCATTTCCCGCGCCTCCATTGATCAGATCATCACCCGCTCCGCCATCAAGAAAATCTGCACCGGCACCGCCTAAGATCTTGTCGGCACCAGCTTCTCCGAAGATTTTATCAACATCACCGCCGCCGGACAGGGAATCATCGCCTGCGCCTCCATAAATTATATCATCACCAAATGACCCTTCAATTGTATCATTACCGCCGTCGCCATAAAGCCTATCACCGCCATTGCCGCCGATTATAGTGTCGCTTCCTGCACCACCTGTAAGCACATCATCACCGGCTTGCCCCGCGATAATATCATCGCCATCGCCACCATTTATCGTATCCGCCCCGCTGCTACCACTGATAATATCGGCATAATCCGACCCATCTAATATTTCTATATTGCGAATTGTATCACCCTCAGCATAACCGCCAATTCCTCTGGCTTGCCCAAGATCAAATTTTATTTCTGTATTGCTGTTTTTATACGAAATTGTGTCTGTTCCAGCGCCGCCATCTATATCTTCTGCGCCTCTTCCGGCATAAATTATGTCGTCACCGCTGCCGGTATTTATCGTATCGTCAGAATATCCGCCCTCAACAACATCATCACCGCTTGATATCGGACTGTGAACGCTCAAATCGAATATATCCGAAACTTCCTTATCACCATCACTTGCAGTAACTTTCACACTGATTTTCCCAGCATTTTCATGCAATGCATCGCCGGAAAAACTTCTGCCATTAAAACTAAGCCAGTCAGGAAGTGCCCCACCATTGCTTAAACTGGCACTATAGGTAAGCTGATTGCCATCCGGGTCAGCAAAATTATTGACAATATAAAGACCTATATTTGACCCGGCCTCAAATGATTGGTCGTGAATAAATTTTTCTAAAGTTGGTGACCTGTTTATATCACTAACCTCAAATGACTTCGAGAATATATCATAATCATCTTGTGCATTGCTTTTAGATTGCCAGGAAACAGTAAATTTATTATCGCCGGTTGCTGTCACCGATGGATTGCCAAAATAACTGCCCGCGCCAGGGTTATTAACCTTAAACTCACCGCCGGTTTTTGTGGCATCAGATCTAAAAACCTGTCCATATATTTCGTAAAGAGACTTGTAAACAACGACAAACGCACCGTCTAATAATGCCGCAACATCGGACGTCCAGCTAAGATCATTATTGTCACTTATTTGAAAATACTTGCCTGATTTTTGATAATTGGATTTATATAATTGCCCGAAAACTCCGGAGCCTTCCGGGCTATACATACGCCATGTAATAACAAAATTGCCATTGCTTAAGGTAGTTATAGACGTATCACTATAGTTATTATCAGCACCGTCTGAAAATGCGATAAATTGGTTGCTATATGCATTTATACTCATCACAATTGCAGTATTTTTTGCAGCTATCGTCACCACTTGTCCGGCTCCCATATATGCAATATCCGTGTCCGTTGCAGGATCGTTATTCGACCCGTCTATCATACGGTTTATATATAATTTATTGCCATTACCGTCTATTTTTTGTCCGAAAACAGCCTTTGAGCCTCCTTGCCAGCTTTCATGCTCCCACACCACATAAAATCTATTTTGTTCTACTCCTATTACTGACGGGGCTCCCCGATAATTCACATTAGCAAAATCTGAATAAACCAGAATTTCACCTCGCGCCATATTTATAGGTATAACTGGGCTTCCGTCGTAATCAAATATATGCGCATAAACATCAACCTTGCCGCGAGGGTCACCACTCATTTTGCCATCCCAGACCACGACGAATCCACCATCGGATAATGCCGCAACATCGGGGTTATTTGTATTGCTGGCATTGGGCGCAACGGAAATTTCTCCGCCTATTTTTCCTCCGCTAGAATTGAAGATTTGTGCTTTTATATCCTTGGCAACCGGATCCGCCCGGTCATCCCAAACCACAACATAATTACCGTTAGTTAAAGTGGTTATGGAAGGGTCAGTTTGTTCATTTACCGATGGCGGACTGACGGATTTTCGTGAGCCTGCGGTCAACCCGGAATCGGGGCTTATAATAATGTCGAAATTATCAGTTGCCGAAAGACTGCCATCGCTTATGGTCAGTTTGACTGAAACTGAGCCAACAGAGTCAGGCGTGCCGGAAAATGTCCGT
>JAJRPW010000035.1 GCA_024280585.1 Alphaproteobacteria bacterium | reverse complement strand
TAAATGGTGCAATGAAAAAAAATGGGGAATTTAAATTATAAGTGGATAAGTTTTTTTATTCATTCATCAAACAAGTGAGAATATTGGTCATAACCTTCTTTATCCAGATCATTTACAGCGATAAATTTCAAAGCAGCGGAATTTATGCAATATCGATTACCGCCAGCTTCTTTTGGACCATCGGGAAATATATGCCCTAAATGCGAATCGGCATATTTTGAACGAATTTCAGTACGCGCTACGAAAAAACTACTATCATCACGCTCAACAACATCACCTATAGACCGCGTGAAACTTGGCCATCCCGTACCTGATTTATATTTATGGGTCGATGAAAATAACGGCTCTCCCGACACTATATCCACATAAATGCCATCCGCCTTATTATCCCAATATTCGTTATCGAAAGCCGGCTCCGTTCCATCTTGCTGGGTAACCTGATATTGCAGCTCATTTAATCGTTTCACCGCCGCATCGGTTTTTGCATATTCAAGCGCTTGTGCATTCGAAATACCCATAGTAAATACCGAATAAATTATAAAAATAGTTAATGATTTCAGAAATGACATAGCTCACTACCTCCTTATAACCTGTTTAGAATCTTTCTGTGACGGACTGCATAGTTGGAGTAAATTACAATTTAACCCGCACTATAGACGCATCGCGATAGCCCATTCGATAGGCTTTTTCTAAAGTATATTCCGCGTCCTGGATATCGCCAAAATCACCCAAACGGACTTCATATAAACGAACATCGCCTTTTGAAACTAATTTTATCTCAGATTTCCCTATATCTTTTAAAAGATATGAAGCTTTGCGTGCATATTCTTTACGTCTAAAAAACCCGGCACTGACACGATAATTATGCTCATTTACAATTTTTTCTTTATGAGCAGGCGGCTCTGCCTGTTTCCTTTGGGAGAAAGACTCATAAGTTCTTTTGTGTGGAGAAATATCCACCGGTTCATTGCCAAAACCCTGCTCGCCCCTTACTTCAGAAACCTCTAAAACCTTTGGCTCAACAACGACCACCTCCGGCTCATCATAATAATCATATGAAGCTTTTTGCTTTTTCGGCGTGCCAATTAACATGCGATACCCAACTTCCAGCGCCGAATATTGATAAGAATACTCACCCGACTTCCCATTTGCAGACTGGAATTCCGGGCTGTTAAACACATCAAAATAACGCCCTCCTGCATAAAAAACATCACCACTATCCAAATGCAGATTCAGCCCGGCCATAAATTGATAAGCCACTGAATTATCATTAACATTATCGGTTGCAACATATGCCGCGCCAAGACCCGTGCCAAAATATGCCGAAACATTCTGATATCTTGGGTAATCTATGAAAATATTGGCCATTCCCGTCAATGATCTGTAATTTTTACCGGCATGCAAAAAATCCGTATCCGCAGCCGGAATATCGGCTTTATTGGAGTTATAACCTACCTCCAGCTCGATCCTATAAGGACTTTTATCAAATTGATAGCCAAGAGCGCTACCGAAACCAAAGCCGTTTTCATAACCTTGAGTGGTGCCAACTGCTCCGTTAATAACAGGGTTGGAATTCTCTAGCCTTAACAATTTACCATGCAGACTCCAATAAGGAATCGCCTTCGCCATAACATTA
This sequence comes from Alphaproteobacteria bacterium, assembly GCA_024280585.1. Taxonomy (GTDB): domain Bacteria; phylum Pseudomonadota; class Alphaproteobacteria; order Rickettsiales; family UBA6187; genus JAJRPW01. The sequence goes on along the minus strand of JAJRPW010000035.1, from coordinate 2,252 downwards.
GCGGGCAGAAATAACAAAAATATGATTAACAGACTATTTTTAAGCATAATAAACACTATAATCAGCTATAAGCTATTGTCAAACTGGAGTTTTATTATAAAAAACTTATACACAGTATTTTAATTATAGTAGATCTGCTTTATTTTCATGCAAGGCATTGGAGGCAAGTAAAATTATAGCCTATATTTAATAGGTGAATTTTACGAGACCGAACAATAACGACGCATGGGAATAAATGAGATTTACTATACAGCCTAATCTTTCGGGCCAATCATATTTTCTGGCCTTACCCATTCATCAAACTGCTCACTTGTAAGCAGCTCCAAAGCGATCGCAGCTTCCTTTAAAGACGTCCCTTCTTTATGCGCTTTCTTGGCGATTTTTGTGGAATTATCATAGCCAATATGCGGATTGAGCGCCGTCACAAGCATAAGCGACTCATCGCGCAGCGACTCTATACGTTCCTTATTAGCGACAATTCCGACCACACAATTATCGGCAAAACTACGACAACCATCGGCGATAAGACGGATGGACTGCAATAAATTATACGCCATTACGGGCTTAAACACATTAAGCTCAAAATGTCCGTTTGATCCGGATATTGTAATAGTCGTGTGATTACCCATCACTTGTGCGCATAACATTGTTATCGCCTCGCACTGCGTTGGATTAACTTTGCCCGGCATAATCGACGATCCAGGTTCATTTTCAGGCAGGCTAAGTTCGCCCAAGCCACAGCGCGGACCCGAACCTAAGAATCTGATATCATTAGCTATTTTCATCAGGCTTGCCGCAAGCACATTCAGCGCACCACTTGCTTCAATAATCACATCATGCGCCGCCAAAGCTTCAAATTTATTAGGTGCTGTAACAAATGGCAGGCCGGTTATATCCGCAACTTCGGACGCGAATTTTGTATCAAAACCTTTCCTGGAATTAAGCCCGGTTCCGACCGCCGTTCCGCCCTGCGCCAATTGATATAAACGCGGCAATGTCGCATTAACCCGCTCAATTCCGTATCCTATTTGTGTGACGTAAGCCGAAAATTCCTGACCTAAAGTCAACGGCGTCGCATCTTGCAAATGCGTCCGTCCGATTTTAATAATATCCTTAAATTCATGGGCTTTTTTATCCAAGGCTTTATGCAAACATTCCAGTGCCGGAATTAATTCATGGTGAATTTGCTCAATTGCTGCAATATGCATGGCTGTTGGAAATGTGTCGTTGGAAGACTGCCCCAGATTCACATGGTCATTTGGATGCACCGGATTTTTTGAGCCAATTTCACCGCCTAATATTTCAATCGCACGGTTGGAAATAACCTCATTGGAATTCATATTTGTCTGTGTTCCCGAACCGGTTTGCCAAACAACAAGCGGGAAATGTTCAATCAGGCTTAAATCTATGACCTCATCAGCCGCCTGGCATATAGCATCGCCGATTTTCTGATCCAAATCGCCAAACTCCATATTCACTTTTGCAGCGGATTGTTTTAAAATCCCCAAAGCACGCACCAGCGGAGCCGGCATTTTTTCGCCACCAATTTTAAAATTTCCAAGTGAACGTTGGGTTTGCGCGCCCCAATATCTATCATTTTGCACCTCTAACTCGCCAAAACTATCCGTTTCGATTCTATAGTCTTTATTATCTGAACTCATTATTATAACCCTCTAAAATTTCATTTTTTGTTGCTGGAATCAGGGCGGTTTAATTCATCATATATATCCGACACATCATATGTATCCTGCAGATTGCCCTCAAGATCAACTATCTGCTTTAGATCCTGATTAACCTCTTCTGCTTCTTTTTTTAGTGAGTTTATTTCACCCTCATCAAGAATTGATTTGGTAAATTCACGGCTTACATTCTTAACTTTGCTGATGGTTTTTTTTATAAAACGTATAACTTTCGGCAAGTCAGACGGCCCTATAACAACCAAACCGACCAACGCAACAACAACTATCTCTGCCCAGGAAAAATCGAACATATCACAATACACAAAAAAATGGTCGGAGCGATAGGATTTGAACCTACGACTCTCTGATCCCAAATAAACTACAGATTACTTGGGTGAATTTGCATCTTACTCTATTAGTCTTGATGTGTCTAGTCTATATAGGACTTACGCATTTTTCACCCACTAGAGGATAAACCCTGCTATATTTTTATTTTCACGAAGCAAGGTATGTCGGATGAAGGTTACACGTTTAGATTATTGCCAATATTTATTGGTCAGTCAGAAAAACTAT
>JAJRPW010000034.1 GCA_024280585.1 Alphaproteobacteria bacterium | reverse complement strand
TATAGTTCCGTTCTTGGGAATGGGCGGCGCAGACTCGCTTGCAGGGCGAATCGCAATGTGGCATGGGTACGGTTCGCACGCAAAAGTTTTTGATAATGAATTTGATAAAATAAATTTTGAAGAAAATGATATTTTCGGCTTTGAAATGGCTGAATTATTGAAGGATACAGCCAGTTTGGGGCCGGTTCTTTTATACGTGTTTCATAAAATCAACTCGTCCCTTGACGGCACCCCAAGCATGATCGTGCTGGATGAGGCCTGGGCGTTGATTGATAATGATATTTTTGCGCCAAAAATTAAAGATTGGTTAAAAGTATTAAGAAAACTTAATTGTTTTGTGATATTCGCAACGCAATCGGTTGAGGATGCAAGCAAAAGTCAGATTAGTGACACATTAATCCAACAAACAGCTACACAGATTTTCTTGCCTAATTTAAAGGCTACTGATGTGTATCGCACCCATTTCATGTTGAGCCAGCGAGAATTTACTCTGATTAAAACAACGGATCCAACATCACGTTTTTTCTTGGTAAAACAAGGGATTGATGCAGTTGTATCAAGAATAGACCTGTCGGGAATGGATGACATGATAAATGTCCTTTCCGGACGGGCAGAAACAGTCCTGCTTCTTGATGAAATCAGAAAGGAAGTAGGTGATAAAGCAGAAGATTGGTTACCAATTTTCTGGGAACGCGTAAAGGAGATATAAGTATTCAAAGCCGCTAAAGCTTGTAATACTTAAAAAACATGCAAAAATATTTTGAACTTAACAGCTTGAAATTATTGATTATATCCATGTTTTTATGGGGCATTTTTGCTGCACCTAATGCAAATGCGGTGGTTGAAGTCCTTGGGCGTATGCCGGGTGCAAAAATCATAGATGTAGCTTGTGATACCAACGTTAAGGGCAGTTGTAGTAATATTGCTGAGGAAGATTTTTGGGTAGAAATTTCATTTGATCCACCAGAGCCAAAAGATGCGGTTGATTTAGTCGATGAATGTGATCAGGCGGCCATATCTGCCGGGAACTGCTACGGAATTAGCTATGTTGGCCTGAAAGACACGTATAAGGGCGAATCTGCATATGATAGACGCAATGAAAAAATCGATGATATAGATATTTCAGATGCAGACCCTGATGAAATGCAAGAATATGAGGTTGGCAATGATGATATAGTCTTTGGAAGCGTAAGTGAGCAGGTTTCTGATGGTAAAATTTTGTTATATGAAAAAGGTTGCAATGGCGAATATCCAACAAGCGGAGCAGTTTATGGTGCTCTTATGCCAGACAAGCTTGATAATAGTGACTCGGAACAAGCCTTTTTGGGCATAATTTTTGGTAATAGTGTCGGTGGAAAATGCCCGGGAAACCCTCCCGCGAATTTAAAAGATAAAGACGGCAACAGCATTCAAGATGCAAAAAAACTAAAATATAACTTTGATGCAACAGATGCCGATGAAGTTGCAGATACGTGCAACGCCGCCAGTGACGCTGATGTTGTAGTTGAGGATTACGATGTAACAACTACCGACGCTGACGGTAACGATACGACAGTCACAATACGGCGTATAAAATCAGGATTTAATAAAAACAAAAATAACAGAACAATAGAATATAATGACTTCGATGATGGTTTTGTGCGTGGACCGGATTGTAATATTATTACTAGCTGCGGCGAGCATCAGATGGAAAAAGGCGGTGATGCGTGGGAATCAGTTGATATTGATGAAGACCCCGTTGATGTGGAGCTTGCATGTAGGAAAATAACAAGGCCTGGCCCTGCTATTGTCGGGGTGGAAAAGCACTATTATGTTCCGGTTGGCTCAATATATAACCAGGTTATAAACTGGAATCCGATTGAAGTTAAGGCGGAAATTGAGGAGTTAAAAAATGAAACGGGCAAGGTTAAATTTTCAGAGCCTTTGACCGACCTTCAAGCAGTAACAAGAGTGTCATTTGTGCTGGAAAAACAGGGGAAATATGCCTGTGTTTATGCATATGAATCGAATCCTAACCAAAAATGGCGCGTTGAAAGGGAAATTCCACAAACTGTTTCTGAAGCACAAGATCGAATCACCGGCTATAACCCTAATAAATTAGTTGCAAAACTGACAGATAATAAGAATAGCGGTCTGGGAATCGGCGGGTATTTTTCTGGCGGTACTGATCATTGTGTTGAACTGCCACCACCACTTGTTAATAAAAAACCGATTAGCTGGGGCGGGGTGATCTCACCTGTTTGTAGTACATTCAACAATGATGAGAGCCGGTTTTTCTATAACTATTACAATTCCGATCTAAAAAAAGATATGAAAGCTCATGGCTCTTTTACCGGCGTTATCGTCCGATGTATTGAAGAAACAATCGGAAATATTTTCGTCCCTAATCCCAATTTCACAGCAAGTCAAAGCTATTTTAGCAAAATGCAGGGTAAGCTGGAATCGGCAATCCGCGCAGTTTTTGCTCTATATGTCATATTTTTTGGCTATAAATTAATGATGGGAAAAGAAGTTCCAAAACGCGAAGAGTGGATGTGGCTAGGCCTGAAATTTGCTCTGGTAGTATATTTTGCTCTCGGCTCGGGAATGTCCGATTTATACCCTAAATTACTAGGAAGCTCGAAATCATTGTCGGCAATATTTATGGATGCCGGCCTTGGCATAACCCAAAATGCACAAATAGAACAGGCGAGAATTGATCAAAGTGGTGCTTATCTCGCACAGTTAGATGCCACGAATGCATTACGCGATGCCAAAGGCGCATTGGCAATTTTAGAGGCTAAAGAAACGGGTGCGCTGGCTGACAGCGCAGCTTTAGCACCTCAAATTGCAGATTTAGAAGCACTGTTGGCGACCACGAAAGCACAGCGCGATCCCGCCAAAACAGAACGAGATGCAGCTCTTTCTATATATTCTGCTCTTGATGATATAGTACAAGAGAAAAAAGGGATATATGAAAATGCCCTGGCTATTGAAAAAGCCATCAGCGAGGCTATCAGTAGTTATGATCCCGCTCCAGAACTAATAGTTAATGGTGATTTTAGTTCGGGAGGGGGCTATCCACCCCGAACGAATCAGTATTACAACGGTTGGCATTCTAACATAGGGAACGGAATCAGGCCAATAGCTGCAAGAGGTGCTAGTGTTGGGATATATCTCCGTAAAAGTAACGCGTTCCAAGATGTAAATACTTCTGCTGGAGAGACATATTCCCTGTCACTGGATTATTTTGCCAGAGATCGTCAGGTAGAAATATATTGGGGTGGCACATTAATAGATACTCTGTCTAGCACTGCGCCTTGGAGATGGCAAAATAATCAATATATATTGGATGAAAAAGGTGATGGGACAATAAAACGCCTGGAGTTTAGGAGCGTTGGAGATCCTAATAAAATTATTGCAATGATCAATAACGTAAATTTTCAAGTTATAAGAAGATACTCACAGCAAGATTTAGATGATGCGGTGGCGGCAAGAGAAGCCGCGGGGCTGGAATTATGCGAGGCAGGAGCTATCTGCTATGGTGGGTATTCCAATCCAAATGTACCTCCCGGCGGCGTTATTCCTGAAATCAGCAATGCTTTGCTTCAGGCCTATACCGCTTATTTTTTAAGATTAACAGGTTATCAGTCTGAATCAGAGGAATATAACAGAATAAATACCGAGTTAAATGCTTTGAAAACATTGTTAAGGGAGGCGTTGGACTTTTTGGCTCAGTCTGATGCCCTTATTACAGCTGCTGACGCTGTCGTTGATGCTGCTGAAGATGCACTGGGCGTTGCCAGTGATTACTTAACTGATATGACGGCTGAATTAAATAGGATACTTGGTTTATTTAGCGCAACAGTGACTGGAAGCCCTAACGGATATGGATTTTGTGACTTTAGAGGAGCGAGTTATAGTGAAGGCTTTGAGGGCATGAAATTATGGGATACGGTCGATTGTAAGCTGGCAAAATATTTAGGAATTGGCGATTATAAAGACAATGTAACTGTTCCGATGGTCTTAAAAGTAGCGGTTCACTCGATAGTAAGTACAAATTATGGATTTCCGATATTCTTTGCGACTATAATATTTGTGATATTCATAATATTTATAGTCATAAGAGTCGTTCATATATACATAATGGCAATTATTGGCCTAGCATTATTGGTCTATATATCTCCGCTGATTATACCTGCCGTTTTATTCCAGCAGACAAAAAGTATATTCACATCGTGGCTTAAACAGCTTATAGCTGTGCTGCTGCAACCGGTTATATTATTCGCATTCTTGTCGTTTATGTTCGGATTTACTGACCATGTGATGTTTGGCGGCAATAAAGATTTTGAGCCTAATTTTGAGCCTAATAATGCTAAAATAGTTATGGCATCAGGTGCAGAAGTAACGAAAATAGAGGATTGTCCGGATAAAAAAGCCATGGGATGTATTATACAAACCGCGGATTTTGGAGGTTGGTCAACCGTTTTTGGTACATTTGAAAAATGGACAATAAACGAGCAAGAGGATTATTGGTTGTTTATGGCCCTAATGAAGATGCTTTTGATCATGTTCATTGTCGGGGTGTTAATTGGAACTGTTGAACAAATTTCGGCACAGCTTGTCGAGTCAATGAACCGTGCTGGCGGGCTTGGAGCTATATCAGCCGCGCCGAGAGCTAAAATGTCAATAATTGCCGAAGGAGTAAGACGGACAACTTCAGCGGCTGTGAAAGCGCCGAACAAAATCAGAAATGCTGTCAAGAAAGTTAATGACGGCAAGAACGTTATGCGGGATATAAAAAATGCGAGGAAGGATAGATTAGATAGAGATATGAAGGGAAAACATGCGTTGAGGAGTCAGGGCAAGAACGATAAACCAGGTGGTAAAACAGATGCATAACAAGAGCGGAAATATTGTTATATTAGCGATGCTCGCATTTTTGGCGGCGATGGTTGCTCCTGCCCAGTCTTATGCAAAGGAAGCTTTTTTCCCAGGTGCCCGTATTGTTGGCGGTAATTGCGATCCTGGCGCGGATACTGCCCTTGATGAATACCAAACTCTTGATCGAAAAAAATCCTGCTCCAGCCAAAATATCGTATCTATTATAGAAATCGGAGCTGAAGATCTAGGGGGTGAACCATTTAAAGTAGTTGTGAATTATCGTGGTGACAGAGATGTTGCCGGGCAAGCTGTCCTGCAAGGAATTATTTATACTGCAGCGGCCGCTGCTGGCGGAGCTGGGGCTATTGCATATACCGCAGCTATTATGGCATTTTTACAAGCTATAGACGATATTGATATTGAACTTCCGATTACGAACGAGTCTGTTTCGGTGGTGGATGAAAGCCTGGCAGATGATCCTGAATTAGACGTATTTTATGACGTTATAACATTAAACGGGATTAGCGATCCAATCTCATTCAGAGCGGAACAAGTAGGCGATAAAGCCTGTGTTTATGCAGAAATATTAGGTGTTATATCCATTCCAGTTCATAGAGAAGGTGCAAATGGTGATGAAATTGGCGGGAATTGCATTCCTTTGCCACCGCCAAGATCATCTTTAAAACCACCAAAATGGGGCAGTTTCATCTCAGAAGTTTGTACTGATTACGACAGATCATCGTCGCGCTTTAGGTACGAACCAACCGCAGAAAATACTCTGGGTGAAAACAGGTCGTTTATTGGAGTGGCTGTCCAATGTATCGAAGATACGATGAATAATATATTCAAGCCAAAAGATGGTGCGGATAATACATTATTCACTGAAATGCAGGATAAAATGAAGGGCTTCATCCGGGCAATGCTGGCTTTATATGTGATTTTCTTCGGCTATAGGTTTGTACTCGAAGCAAAAGGCATAAAACAAACGGAATGGCAGTGGTTTGCGCTGAAAGCGGCAATGGTGCTATATTTCGCCGCAGGGCCGGGTATGACCCAATTATCCCCTCAAATTCATAGCGTTACAAAAGGTATGTCATTAATTGTCCTGGAAGCGGGTATTGGTGACCGCCAGGCCGCCACCGCAGCGCAGGCAACTCTTGAACCTTTACAGGATATAGTTGCTGTCGCCAGCGCAAAAGTATCTGTTGCCAGAATGAGATTTATACAAGGGGGGCAGTCAACATCGCTTGAAGATGAATATTATGAAGCTATAAATGAATATGACGTTGCGCTGGCAATATTTAATGAAGCGAGCGGACAAGCCAACAGCTATGGTTATGATTATTGTAGCTTTAGTGGATTTAGTTACGGCAATAATGAGTATATGAAAATATGGGATATGATCGATTGCCGCATATCGAAATATCTTGGTGTTGGTGATTTCGCCGATGCGCCGTCAACACCAGCCGTAATTACCATGGCCTTTGCCGGGATATTCGCCACTATTTTCGGCCCGATAATCGTGATCTTGGTCATATTATTTCTGATATTTGTCATATTAATCATATTGCGAATAGTTCATATTTACATCTTATCCTTCATTGCGGTGGTTATGCTGGTCTATATATCTCCGCTGGTTATACCGACGATGCTGTTTGAATTTACAAAAAGCATATTTGAAAAATGGTGGAAATTTATTCTGGGTTATATGATCCAGCCGATTATATTGTTCGCATTTTTAACCTTTATGTTCGCCGCATTTGATTGGGTATATTACGGCGGAAACCATGAGTTTGTGCAGCCTGAAAACGGTAAACACAGCATATATGACAACAAACTATGCATGAAAACGCAAGATGGTGACGAAATATGCTCGGTTAATGCTTATGAGGACTATATCGAAAAAGCAACCGGACTTTCCCAGGCAATGTTTATAGCCGGCACTGTTGATACTGTTTGTGACGGGGTTGCAGGGCCGGTAAGCTTTGCGTGTCCTGATGTAAAAAATATGGTAGGCACAAGATTACGAAGTCAAGCCATGGCAGCACTAAAATGTGCCGATGAGGATGCCATCGCCTGCATTATGCAAAAGACGGACATAGTAATTTTACCATGGGTATTTGGTCTGGAAATTTATCACATTCACCTGACATATACACAAGGCAGGCAGTTGATGTATGGCTTCCTGGCATTGATTTTCATATGTTTTATAGTTAATGCCGCCCTTGGTTTGGTTGAAGATATGGCTGGAAGGCTTACAAATACCACCTCGGCAGCTGGCATGTCATCAGCTCCGAACCCTGGGCAATTTACAGCGAAAGTTGCAGGCAAAGGCGCAGCAGGTGTTAAAAAAGGATATAACAAAGCCAAGGAGGCTATTTTAAAGAGTAAGGATAAGAAATCCATGGATGGAGATCGAAAAATAAGTAGGAAGTAACATAAGATGCTAGTAAACATTAGTAAAATATGGTACAATTTATTACATTTAGGAAAAAAATGAGCAAGTATAGTTACGCATTGAAAAGTTTGGTTTTAGGGGCTGTTTTAGCTACCTTTACCCTCGCTTGCTCGCCTGCGAAAGCTGCTAGTTCCGCCCCGGACAATTTGTGTGTCCTAGCCGATGATTTTGGTAATTTACTCAGAGAGCGAATTGAGGTTTTTGCCAGTGGCGACACTGACGGTGATGATAGCCAGGATAATAATGGCTGGGTTAATGCTACAATAAATCTACAACCAGATGCTGCAATACAAATCAGAACCTCCGGCAATATTAGTTTATGTAATCAATCTAGCAAAAATACAACCAAGTTAAATGTAACCCCAACAAACGGAGCGTGGCAGGATTCTGGAGTAAAAGTAGTAAAAGGCGAGAAGTTTAAAATCGAAGTTGATGGAAAATATTCAATTTACAACGCTAATCGTACTTGCCCGGTAGCCAATAAATATGTAGGTACTGACTGTTGGTCAAGAGATGGTAAGGGAATATTTGCCTATCTTGGTGACTCTCCGCCGGCGAGTGGTTGGTATGAAATTGATGCACAAAATAACGCTGATGGATTCAGTCAATATGGCATGGGAAATAGAACACCAGAATTTTTTGAATTATATAATTACACAACCGGGGAAAAAGGCTTTACCTACGACCCGGGCGAGGCTAGTGGCGGTAATTTAGCGGATAGAGACTTTTTTGAAGGAAGGGTTTTCGATTCAACTCGTGATGCTAATGGTGACGGCAAAGTTAATTTATACATAAGATACAGAGATGCTGGCATTAATGTTGAAAGCAGTGCAGCCAATTGGGAAAGCAGTTATGGCGATAATAGATCTGATGAAGATGTTGAGTTTACCAACTGGCCTTCTTCATGCACAGGTGTAAACGGGCAATATCTAACAGTTCATTATGATAGCGATGAATATTCCGAAGATAATCCACCACCATCAGGCAATGATATTGGAGAGCTTGATTTAACTCCGTTTGCAGGTGGTGAAGAGCCTGGTCTTTATGATGGTTATGTCCCTTCTGGAAAACGTAGTCTCTGGTTTAAAATCGTGGATGATCCAAGTGTTGATTGGCCAGGAATTGGCAGCGGAGCTGGTGATGGCAATTATGCAAATAATAATTTGAAATATAATATTAATATTGTGACAACAAGGCCGGATCAGGAAATAACAGGTTTTACCAATATGATAAACGATGTGATTATACCAATAAGAGGCTTTATGATGGGGCCGGATCTTGATGGGCGCGGCGGTCTGACTCAAAGGATGTATAACGGCATAGTTAATAATATACGATTCATTCCTATAGTTAGGGCTGCGCTGGCTTTAGCGATAGTTTTCTTTGCATTCAAATATATGATCGGATTAAGCCATATAGGCCAAAGAGAATTGATGATTTTGATCATAAAATGTAGCCTTGTTCTCGCTATTATTAGTGATACTAGCTGGGAATTTTTCTATCAGTTCTTATTCGTTGGGTTTATAACGGGGACGGATGATTTAATATTAGTAATGTCGAGCCAATTCTCAAGAGTAATCGGTGGAGTTGCTGGTGATCCGGGTAGCGCTGTAACACAAATGAATGTTGTGGGCGGCGCAGAAAGCACCTTTGGTTTCCTGAATCAAACTATTTCGCGATTTTTTAGCGAGCAGTCAATAATAAAAATCAAGGCATTAATGTTTGGTGCCGGGATATTAGGATTTGTCATTGGAATAATGATTTTTGTCGGGATGTTCTTCTTCTTTTACGCGGTTTTAAGGGCGGTGCTGCTTTATTTAATTGCGATAATAATGGTTGCGATGCTGCTATTCATTGCGCCTTTGGTTATTATATTTATTCTGTTTGAAACAACTAAACCAATCTTTGATAGATGGTTTAAAATGCTGCTGTCATTTGCGATTCAGCCGGTTTTATTATTTGCTGTGCTGGCGATATTTAACGTATTTGTATATTCGGCGTTTTATCATATTTTATCTTTTGATGCATGCTGGTCGTGTATACAATATCTTGATTTCCAGATTAATGAAACGCTGGAATTGCCTAGTGTAGGCCTGGAATTCGACCGTTTTTGCTTGTATTCAGGATATAGGCCATGGGGCTTTGATGATACTTTGACCGCCGCCAGTAAATTCGGCAGCGTACCGGTGAACATGTTTAAAGTACTGATATTCCTGATACTTTGCCAGGCAATGCTTAAATTCACTGAGTGGATTGTTGATGTTGCAAACCAGTTAACTGCTGGAGCTATGGGCGCAAGCTTAAATTCAACTGCTAAAGGCGCGATGAATGAAATGGGTGCTGTGGCAAAGGTTGGACTTAGATCAGCGCAGGATGTGGCTAATCTTGCAAAAACAGCGGGTAAAGCTGTTAATTCAGCGGGTAATTTTGCAGGAAGAAGAGCCGGTGCGAAAGGTGATATAATGTCAACGATTTCGGATAAGCTTAAGCGAAAAATAAGAAACGAAATGGGCGGTAAAACAAGGTTTATGGCCGCCGGTGCCGATAATAAAATGGGCGGTAAGAATATGTACAAACGCAGTTTGATGACAAGTTCTGAGAAGCGGGCGTTGGATAAAGAAGAAAAATTATTTGACAGACTGAGCGATGCACGCCAAGCGGATGTAAGGATTATGAAACGTCATGAGTTCCTGGATTACAAATCAAGCACGCATGATGAGAAAAAAGGACTTAGGGATAACGCGAGCAAACGAGCTG
>JAJRPW010000033.1 GCA_024280585.1 Alphaproteobacteria bacterium | reverse complement strand
CCTCCCTCTCCTTTTGGGAGAGGGTCAGGGTGAGGGCAATATTATGAATGATACAATTAAGGTCGATTTAGTAACTCCGGAAAAACTGTTATTTTCTAAAAAGGCCGATATGGTTATTATTCCAGGGACAGAGGGCGATTTTGGTGTATTAAAAGACCATGCTCCCTTAATTTCTACGATACGTACTGGTGTTGTAGAATTACACGCGAAAAAAGATCGCCAGATCTATGTTTCTGGTGGTTTTGCAGAAGTGACTAAAGATCACTGTATAATCCTGGCTGAGGAGGCTATTGATTTATCAGACCTTAAGGTCAAAGATGCTGAAGAACGTGTTACTGAGGCTAAAAAAACTCTTAAACGTGCAAAGGATGATGATCGGGAGATTTTAGAGGAAAAACTGGAAAAGGCTGAGTTTTTGCTAAAGGCTGTTAGGAATAAGAAGTAAACGGCTACAGCATTTCAACCAGACCATCCATAGCCAGCGTGTAACCCTGAACGCCTAGCCCGCAAATCATACCGGCGGCGACATCTGAAATATACGACAAATGCCGAAATTCCTCACGTTTGAAGATATTGGAGATATGCACTTCAATAATCGGCGCGTCTACACTTAGCAATGCGTCGCGAATCGCGACCGATGTATGGGTATAGGCTCCGGCATTGATAATTATCCCGTCATATTTTTCTGATTCTTGTATCCATCCGACAATTTCACCTTCGATATTGCTTTGTTTAAATTCAATTTCAACATCTAAATCCGCTGCTTTATCAGCGCATAACTTCTCGACATCGGCAAGTGTTGTGCTTCCATAAATTTCTGGCTCTCTTTTGCCAAGCATATTTAGATTAGGGCCGTTGATTATAAGTATATTTGTCATTGAATTTACTGCCTGATTTGAGTATTAAACATTCTTAGTATATTTCATTTTCATTTATGCGTCGTTATTCTGCAGTCTCATAAAATTCACGTAGTTAATCTACGCTATAATTTTATTCACTTTGAATGCCTAGCATAAATAAAAAGCAAATACACTATAATAACTAATTAGGACTTAAGTCCTATAATAATAGTATATTGAAGAGATAAAAAAGTGAAAGTAACAATTAACGAAAAAGAGTATTTTTTTGATAAAAACATTTCTGTAACGCAGCTTGTGCAGGATTTTAGCCTGAATATCAGCCAAATTGCGATCGAACGTAATTTATCCATTATCCCAGCGTCTGATTATGATCAGGTTAATCTTGAAGATGGCGATAACATAGAAATAGTACATTTCATCGGAGGTGGTTGATAATGGATGATTTACTACACATAAGTTCTCGGGAATTTACATCACGCCTCTTGGTCGGAACGGGTAAATATCCGTCAGCAACGCTTGCAAAAGAGGCCATTGAGGCTAGCGGCGCAGAAATTATAACTGCCGCTGTTCGTCGTATTAACCTGGCAAAAACAGGCGTGCAAAATTTGCAGGATTTACTGCCTGTAAACGAATATACTTATTTGCCTAATTCCGCCGGTTGTTACAGCGCAGAATCTGCCATAAGAACATTGCGTCTGGCTCGCGTATTAAGCGGTGATAATCTGATAAAACTCGAAGTTATCGGCGATAAAAATAGCTTATATCCAAATATGCAGGAAACAATCCAGGCTGCTAAAATTTTGGTTGCCGAAGATTTTGAAGTGATGGTTTATTGTAACGATGATCCTGTTGCCGCAAAAGAACTGGAGCGCATTGGCTGCGCCGCGATTATGCCTCTTGCATCGCCTATTGGTTCTGGTTGCGGCATATTGAATCCTTTGAATATCAAAATTATTATCGAGCAATCGCAGGTGCCTGTTATAGTAGATGCGGGCATAGGAACTGCGTCTGATGCTGCAATAGCTATGGAAATGGGGGCGGACGGGGTTTTATTAAATACAGCTATTGCCAAGGCGGGCAACCCTGTTAAAATGGCTGTGGCTATGAAATATGCGGTGCAATCGGGTCGGCTGGCATATTTATCAGGACGTATAAAAAAACAGCAATTTGCAGCTGCATCTTCACCAAAAGAAGGAATGATAGCGTGACAAAGTCTAAAATGTTCAGCTTTAATCACGCGTTTATAATCATTTCCGCCATTACCTTAGCGCGCATTTTTTACCTTAGCCTCGATCAGCTTAATCTGTTTTTCGATGAGGCTCAATATTGGTATTGGTCAAAAAATCTGGATTGGGGCTTTTATTCCAAACCGCCAATGGTTGCCTGGCTTATAAAAATTACCACCGCGCTTTTTGGCGATTCAGAAGGGGCGATTCGCCTTAGTTCGCCTATTTTGCATATGATTACGTCCGTGACTATATATCACATAGCAGGCGAGTTATATGATAAGAGGGTGGCGTTTTATAGTGCGATTTCATTTGCAACATTGCCGGCCGTTTCGCTTTCCTCAACTTTGATTTCAACCGACCCGGCTCTTTTGATGTTTTGGGCATTATCCATGTATTTTTTTATTAAAGCCACTAAGGATAAATCTTACAAATACTGGATTCTAGCCGGCATAACGGCTGGATTTGGCATGATGAGCAAATATAATATGTTGATATTTTTGCTATCTGCCATGCTCTATCTGTTTTTTAGCACAAAACACAAAAAACACCTGACTTCCAAGCAATTTTGGTTATCGATATCCATCGCGCTGATTATATTTCTGCCGAATATTATCTGGAATTTCCAGAATGATTTTGCCAGTTTTTTGCATACAAAAGACAATGCCAGTCTTGGCGGTTTTACTTTACATTTTGACAGAATGCTGGAGTTTATTGCCGCGCAATTTGGTGTTTTTGGTCCGATATTTTTTGCAACCCTGCTCTCCATCGCATTAAAATATAAATCGCTTAAGCGTGCGGATGCCAATCGCCTGCTTATATCGTTCACATTACCATTATTTTCACTAATAGTACTGATTAGCCTATTATCTCGGGCGCATGCGAACTGGGCCGCTCCGATTTATGTTCCGGCTACAATATTGGTTGTTTCCTGGTTGGTTAAAAAGAAAAAAGAACGGCTGATACATGCATCCATTGTTTTGCATATAGTGGCAGCAATCATTTTGGCCAATCTTGTTTATATCGACAAAATCCCTGGTATCAGCTTTAAAGCCAGGGGTGCTAATATTTTAAAAGGTGAAATAAAAGACCCGTTTAAGCGTCTTAGAGGCTGGGATGAGCTTGGGGCGGGCGTTGCTCTGGCCTTGTCGGCATATCCTGACGCAAAACTTCTTACCGACTCCAGAAAAATTCATTCGGAGCTATTATATTACGTAACGCCCTACCCT
>JAJRPW010000032.1 GCA_024280585.1 Alphaproteobacteria bacterium | reverse complement strand
TGAAATTCCGCGCGCCCTCGGCGCCTGCTAAAATTTTCACCTGTCCGCGATAGGTGTTTTGAGATCGACCGGCGCTAATCCCCTTGGAGATAATGCGGCTCTTTGTATTCTTCCCGATATGGATCATCTTGGTGCCGGTATCGGCTTGCTGCGCACCATTCGTGATCGCCACAGAATAAAATTCGCCTTGGGAGTTGTCGCCCTTCAAAATGCAAGATGGATATTTCCACGTGATGGCCGATCCCGTTTCAACCTGTGTCCAGCTGATCTTGGAATTGCGCCCTTCGCATAAGCCGCGCTTGGTCACGAAATTCAAAATACCGCCCTTGCCATTTTCATCGCCGGGATACCAATTTTGCACCGTGGAATATTTGATCTCCGCATCCTCATGCGCAATCAATTCAACAATTGCCGCATGGAGCTGCCGCTCATCACGCATGGGCGCGGTGCAGCCCTCCAAATACGAAACGTACGCGCCTTTATCGGCGATAATTAATGTGCGTTCAAACTGACCTGTGTTAAGTTCGTTGATACGGAAGTAGGTAGAAAGCTCCATCGGGCAACGCACGCCGGGCGGAATATAAACAAAGCTACCATCGGTGAAGACTGCGCTGTTCAAACAGGCATGTTTGTTATCACCGGCGGGGACAACGCTGCCCATATATTTTTTCACGAGCTCTGGATGATCTTGAATGGCATCCGATATTGAGCAGAAAATCACGCCCGATTCAGCGAGTTTCTTTTTAAAAGTGGTGCCCACGGATACAGAGTCAAACACAACATCAACGGCCACAGGATTTTTAACGCCTGCTAAAATCTCTTGTTCCTTTAAAGGAATGCCGAGCTTTGCATAGGTTTCCAAAAGTTTTGGATCAACATCATCGAGGGACTCAGGCGCGTTCTCCATCGATTTTGGCGCGGCGTAATAATACGCATCTTGATAATCGATTTCAGGGAATTTTACTTTTGCCCATTTGGGCTCTTTCATTGTGAGCCACATTTGGTACGCCTTTAAGCGGCGCTCTAGCATCCATTCAGGTTCGTTCTTTTTGGCAGAAATAAAGCGCACGATATCTTCATTGAGGCCTTTGGGCGCCTTTTCTGTTTCAATATCCGTAACGAATCCGGCTTCATACTTGCCTTCCATCTCCTTAACGGTATCAATGGTTTCTTGAGAAATAGAGCTCATGCGCCTACCCCTTCTTTGGTTCCCTTATGATTTTCATCCAGATTTATAAAGTCATATTCCGGGCTAAGCATATCAGCCAGGGTTATTTCCTCTAACGTCTTTCTAATGGCTAGATTAACGCGATCCCAACGCCCCTGAACCGGACAAAACCCTGTGTAGCAACACTCATCCGTCGAATCCTCAACGCAGGCAGTCAAAGCCACAGGGCCATCTATAGCCGTTACAATTTGCGCCACTGTAATTTCATTTTTAGCGCGCGCGATTTTATAACCGCCGCTTACCCCGCGAATAGATTCGACAACGCCGCCCTTGGAAAGCGCCTTAAGCACCTTGGCAACCGTTGGCTCAGGCAAGCCCGATTCAGAAGCAAGGCTTGAGGCCGCCATAAGTCCGCCATCAGACTTAGCTAAAACGGCCAAAACAACCACAGCGTAATCTGCTAAACGTGAAAATTTAATCATGCACTTCTATCTTTTTTATCTTTTGTTTTCGCCATAACCAATTGAGATTCAATCTCAATTAGAAATTCGTACCAATAACGTACGGATTAAATGTCATGTTTAATTGTGGATTTCAAGAGAAAATTTACGAAAAGCCTTATCGAGGCAATATCGTGGTATGTTATGGTTCTTTTTAAATGCAAAATCAATCGACTTATCCTTTATGAAATTACAGCTTTATATTCCAGTTTATGCGCTAACATTACTGCTGAGCGCGGCGCTACTTTTTTCCGTTCAACCTATGTTTTCCAAGATGGTTTTGCCTTTGCTCGGCGGCACACCTCAAGTCTGGAATACAGCTATGCTGTTTTTCCAAATGACCGTACTGGCAGGCTATGCCTACGCCCATGGCACCAGTAAGTTTTTTAATGTACGCACTCAAGCTGTTTTGCACATATCGCTTCTCGGCATTTTTACCGTTTTTCTGCCTATCGCGATTCCTCAAAACTGGATATCGCCTATCAATCAAGATCCTGTATTTTGGCAACTCTCTTTGATGGCGCTGACAATTGGCGGTCCCTTTTTTGTAATTTCAGGCAGTGCACCAATGATCCAAAGATGGTTTGCGCAGACCAAACACCCTAATGCTGAAAACCCCTATTTTCTCTATGGTGCAAGCAATTTAGGATCTATGAGCGCCCTGCTCGCCTACCCATTTTTAATCGAGCCTTTAGCTAATTTAACGCAGCAATTTTATGGCTGGATGGTTGGGTATATCGCGCTTATATTTTTTACCGCGGCCAGTGCTTTTCTGGTTTGGGGAGAAACGCAAAAGCCAAAACATTTAAAAAAGCAGAAAGAACAAATAACCTGGGCACGAAGAGGGCTATGGCTTTTATTGAGTTTTATTCCCTCCTCTTTGATGCTTGGCGTTACGACCTATATCACAACAGATATTGCCTCCGCGCCCCTACTTTGGATTGTCCCTCTTGCACTTTATGTTGGCACATTCATTATTGTTTTTTCTCGCAAAACTATTATTTCACGCGATCATATTATGACGGCTTTCTCCTATCTTATGATTGCCCTCATCGTATTGTCCATTATGCTTACTGCGCGCCATATTGTTTTTATTCCATTGCACTTACTACTATTCTTTACCGCCGCGCTTGCCTGTCATACAGAGCTTGCACGGCTCAAGCCTAGAGCTGAAAACCTAACTGAGTTTTATCTTTTCATGTCAATGGGAGGCGCTATCGGCGGTGTGTTTAACGCTATTATTGCGCCTCAAATCTTTACGCTGCCTTTGGAATACCCTTTAATTTTAGGACTGGCTTGTTTTATGCGCTACGCCTCCGAAAAACAAACCAGAAAAAAAACAAGCTTTTATAATATAGCGATTGCTGCCGCGTCTCTTTTATTTGTTGCTCTGGCCTTCAACCTTCACTACCCCGTGAGCAAAGGATTGTTCTCTTTTCTAATATTAATCTCTCTTGTTTTTATTGCGGACAAGCGTTGGCTATTTGCTTTTTCTATCGCTGGGGCCCTTCTATTTTATCCGCCGGGCTACACAAAAGGGCGAGGATTTTTTACAAATACGCCCCATCAAGAACGCAACTTTTTTGGCATTGTGCGCGTTGTTGATGTTGCAGGATCTCAGCGTATTTTACTCAATGGAACAACCAACCATGGCTCCCAATCGCTGGATAAAAAGCATAAGTTGGAAATGCTTTCTTATTACAGCACCTCAAGTCCTGTCGGAGATTACTTTAAATTTATGGAAGAAAAAAATGCTCCTCAAAAAATTGGAATAGTAGGGTTGGGTGTAGGAACAACCGCATGCTATCAAAAAGAAAATCGGCATTTTGATTTTTTTGAGATCGACCCCAAAATCATAAGGATTGCGCAAAATCCTGAATATTTTACATTTCTATCTGATTGCAAAAGCCCCTACAGTATTATTACCGGAGATGGCCGCCTAACAATACAGGAAAAGCCAGATCATTTTTATGACCTTATATTATTAGATGCCTTTAGCTCAGATAACATTCCAACGCATCTTCTAACGATTGAAGCTATCCGAATTTATCTAAAAAAGCTAAAACCCGGTGGTGCCTTGCTCTTTAATATTTCAAACAGCTATCTGGATATAGAGCCTGTCTTAAGCGTCATTGGAAAAACATTAAATATCCCTTCATACAGCCGGATTTCGTCAAAAGGAAAAGTTACAGATACGGACTTAGAGTATTACCCAACCCATTATTTTTCTATGTCCTATAACAAGAAATATAATGACTTTTTGATTGAAAATAACTGGAGCGCTGGAAAATTTCGAAAAGGCGTGCGCCTTTGGACAGATCAATATTCAAATATCATGAGTGTTATCGGAACGAAAACCTCTGCTCAGCGCGCAAAAGAGATGAAAGATAAGATAGCTAAAAAATAAGAGCGATTCATATTTCCTTAACCTTTTGGCACTATATTAGGGCTAACAAGCGTAAATCAGAGGAAACTATGAACAATAATATCAGCACAACATTTAACATTCACAGCCTGTTTCAAAGAGGATTTGAAGCAACATTGACCTTGAAAAGTCAAAATGCACAAAACACTTCTTTTCTTGCTCAGGCCGAGCAACATTTTGGCGATCAACCTGTTGTAAGTGTTGAAAATACAAACGAGCTTACTTCGTAGCACTAAATTGCACGTCCGGATTTTTATCCATCGCAT
>JAJRPW010000031.1 GCA_024280585.1 Alphaproteobacteria bacterium | reverse complement strand
TATAGCTGTTTTAACCAGGATCAGTGTCTGGATCGTGTCGATTTTGACCATCTTGACCAAAGACTGGCACAAAACGGTGTGCAGGAAAAATTAACGGCACAATGGATTAAATATTGTCTGGATAAGCTTGATTTACGTAAGAAACCTGCGTAATATGCTCGTCATTGTGTTATTTTGAGACAAAAACTTGATATTTTAGTAATAGTCTGTTACTATGAGTATATGTTTTGTGTCGTTATGATGCGTTTCTAGGTATAAATTTAAAAATTAAGGAAAATGTTATGAATAAAATTGTTAAATTAAGTTTGGCTTTAGCCGCTTCTGTTGCTTTTGCTAGTTCTGCGTATGCTGTTGGTGAGAGCGCAAATCTTGATCAAAATGCTACAGTTAAGGTTGTAAACCCTGTTACTATTTCTGAAGGAGATATAATGGATTTCGGTACTGTTATTAAGCCGGCAAGTGGAACTCAGTTTGTGATGATTGACAAAGGTGGTATTTATGACGCTTCCAACACGGCTACTACTGTTAGTGGACAAGGTCTTGGTGGTAGTTTTGATATAACTGGCTCTGCTGCCGCTACTATGACTATTAGTGTTACGTCTACACCTGCTGGCGGTTTATCTCTGACTGATTTTACAGGTGGAATGGATGTTGGTCCCCAAACTGTTGATGCTAGTGGTGAAATTGCAAATATGGGACTTGCTGGTGGCTCTGATACTTTGATGCTTGGTGCTAAATTGACTATTGATGGTGATGATGCAGCTATAATGGCCGCAGACGGTGATTTGGTAATTTCCTACAATGTAGATGTTTCTTACGATTAATATCTAGATGATATGATTTATGATTTATGGATTAGGGAGCCTTTGGGCTCCCTTTTTTGTGCCTAATTGGTATATGCAGGAAAATTATGTACTAATTAGGGGCGTAAGTGGTTGTAAAGTAAAATATATAATACAACTTTTAACAGCATAAATATTGGCGCATTTACGATAAATATTCTTATATATCAATTAGTTATCAAAAATTATATTTTTTTGGCATATATGTTGCTTATAACTATCATAAGTTATATTATCTGAGAGATATATGCGTATTTTAACCTTGATCTTATTTGTAATACAGAGTTTTTTTTGCAGCAATGCGTTTGCTGCGAGAGCCGTTGGTACTGCCTCGGTTGAAATAGTCAGGAGCGGCATAGAATTCGTCGAAACCACTGATATTCCAGAACAATTTTTAAACAGGCCAGGCGCGGATTCAGTTACATATATGATCGGTATAGATATTGCCTCCGGTTTGCCGGTCGGTGAAATTTTTATTTCCAGTATAGACTCCAATTCCGCACAAATTTTCCTATCTGAGAGTATTAATACCGCCTCTGGTGTAAGTTTATCCAGGATATATGCCACTTTGAACGGGCGTAGAATCCCAAGATCAGGGTTAAACGAACCAATTGGCAGCGGTTCCACCTTAAGATTCGGTGCTGGTGTGGATATTGCAAGCAATGCTGCGCCAGAAATTAATCAGCCATTGATTGATATTGAAGTGTCCTTTGAGTAAACCTCCACTAAATTTCTATCCAGCTTGAATAATAAATGAGTATAGTGTAGCATGCATGGTATGTTAGCTATAGTATTAATCATTCTTATGCCGTTTATTTCTTATGCGCAGGTTCCGCTATCTGCGTCTAATAACAGAGATCTGAATTTCGGAACCGTTGTGCGGCCAACTGGTGGCCAAACTAAAATTGTGGTCAAAAAGAATAGCACTTTAGGCCCTGGAACTACTGCAACTATGATTAGCACGCAGGATGTAGCGTCTGGCAAGGTTGTTGTTTCCGGCAGCACAATAGACGCAGTATCGATTTCTATTCAGGAGTGCGCTAGTAACGGAAGTGCCGGCTTCAGGCTTAAAAAATTTAAAGCTAAATACCAAAATATTTCATTTACTGATTCTAAATCAGCTTTGCCTCCTCCTGGCAACAGTGGCCGTTTGAAATATGGAGCAACTTTAGCAATTAGACCCGGCGCACAAGTTGGTGAAATAAATTTATGTTACGATATAATGGTAAGTTATGATTAGGAAAATTATGCGACATATATTATTTTTTATAGCTGTTTTACTTAGTGCCAATAGTGCTTTTGCTGCAAAACCGGGGCTTATTGTTACTCCTACGCGGATTATCATGGAGGGTAAAAACAGGAGTGCGGTTTTATCTATTGCGAATAATGGTGATGCTGAAGGGGTTTACCGTGTTAGTTTGGTAAATAGAAGAATGACAGAAAATGGCAAAATAGTTAATATAGAAGAGGCGGGTGAGGGCGAGCTTTTTGCTGATTCAATGCTGCGTGTTTCGCCAAGGAGAATAGTTATTGCGGCAAATTCACATCAGACGGTGCGGATTTTGGCACGCAAACCAAAAGGGCTTGCCAGTGGTGAATATCGCTCACATTTGAATATAATGATTCTGCCTGTTAGTTCAGAAAGTGAGGATGTATCGGAAAGTGATGTTGAAGATAAAAAATTATCTATTATTCTCCGCGCTAATTATGGGGTGACGATACCTGTGATTGTGCGTCATGGCACTTTGGAGGTTGATGTAAATATAGATAATATCGCTCTTGTGGACGGGGAAGAGGGGCAAAAAAAGATCAAATTTACTCTTAATCGCAGTGGCCAAAAATCAGTTTATGGTGATATAAAAGTTGTATATATCAATGAAAATGGTGAGGAAATAGTTATAAAATCTTTGGGTGGGCTGGCGGTTTATACTCCGAACAAGAAGAGAAATTTAGATATAACGCTTAATATTCCAGAAAATATTTCAATAGACGGTGGTAAGATTAAAGTTATTTATAGCCAAAAAGAAAAAGCAGGTGGTAAAGTGATGGCGAGTGGGTTGCTGCCTCTTTGATTTATAAACCGAGTTTGTAATGCTGCGCAGTGTTTTATTAATATTTTTCCTGACTATTTCCAGCGCGGCTTTTTCGAATGAAAATATAGGCGCTTCGGGCGATATTGCTGTAAGTGAAGATAATTTGCTGATAGTAGAAATTTATATAAATAAATCCAGTACAGGCGAGGCAATAGAGATATTTCAGTATGATGGCGGATATTTGGTTCCGATAGGAATTTTGAGCGATATTGTAGAGTTTTCTATTGATGTTGATGCTGATGACGGGGTGGCGCGCGGTTGGTTTCTAAAAGAAAACAGGATTTTTGAGTTAAATACGAATAAGAATAAAGTCATTATTGAAGGTCGGGAAGAAAATCTGGATCCGGGGTTGGTGGTTTCAGCTTACGATGATATATATGTCGATTCTTCGTTATTTTCCAAGTGGTTCCCGATAGATTTTAAACTGAATTTTCCGGATTTGGTGTTATATTTAAACCCAAGGGAGAAATTACCTATACAAATCAAGCTGGAACGGGAGAAACTTCATAAGAAGGTTCAATTATACAGGCCGATTAAGAAGAACTACAAACCCATTGAAAATCCTTACGAATTACTGGATTTTCCGGTTTTGGATATTGATGTCGGGTATAATTTTTCAAATACATCTAATCCTCAAAGTAGAGCTAATTATTCTGTGCTGTCTCGGGGTGATTTGGGGTATTTGACTGCAAATACAGTTTTTTCCGGCGATAGTGGCGAGTCTTTAAACAATGCACATATTGATCTGGGACGAAAGGATCATAAAAAAAGGTTGTTGGGACGGTTAAATGCAAGCGAATTCAAGTTCGGTGATATTAATTCTGTGCCTTTGCCGATTACTACTTCCAGTAGTCGAGGGCGGGGAATCATTATTTCTAATGCAAATCTAAAACGTTCCGATCGATTTGATACGACGAGCTTTATTGGCGATAGTTTGCCGGGTTGGGAAATTGAGATTTATCGTAATGGGTCATTGCTGGATTTTCAGATAATTGGCGATGATAGCCGCTATGAATTTAATGATATCCCTATATTTTTCGGCAATAATGTCTTTAGAGTAGTGTCATATGGCCCGCAAGGTCAGATACGGGAGCGGACGGAAACGTTTTTAATAGATAATTCAGTTTTGCAAAAAGGAGAGTTTAATTACCGAGTATCAGCCGATGAGAAATCCAGGTCAGTTTTTGGCGTTTATGAGGATAAGAATCTGATTTTGCATAATAATGGTGTCAGGTTGGTTGGGGCGGTTGAATACGGAGTTATGGATAATGTTACAGCAGTTTTTGGGTTGGTAAGAACACCTCTGGAAGATTTTCAAGTGCATAATTATCAGAGTTTTGGTCTTAGAAACTCTTTCAAAAGTATGCTGTCGAGCTGGGACTTTGTTTATGATAGTAAAAACAAGGGTTGGGCATCGAAAATAACGGCGAATACCAGGTTCAAAAATATAAATATCCGGGCAAGCCATAGTAATTATAAGGATTTTGTCAGCGAAGTGGAGCGTGTTGGTTCATCCAGTAAAAATTCGGAAAGTAAGGTTGCTTTTGATGGTAGTTTGCCATTTTTGATTAACCCGAGAATATCCTATCGGCTTTCGGGACAGGTTGAAAAGCTGCAAAATAAAACACAAATTGTGACTTTGGAAAATAGGCTATCCACCAGTATTTACGGGGTAAACATTAGCAATAATATTCAGTCGCGAGGGACAACCAATGGAGCCAATTCGGTTAATTTAGTTAACGGAAATTTTGCAGTTAGGGGGCGCTATAAAAAAATTATTCTGCGACTTTCGACTGCTTATGAGCTGGATCCGACGAATGACATTCGTAGTGTTAATTTTTCATTGCAAAAGCAGTTGGGGCGAGGCAGTAATATTCGAGCTGGTGTAGTGAAAAACCTTGGAGAGTCAGCAGGAACCAGCTTTAATGGTTCATTAAACAAACGATTTGATAAATTTATATTAAGTGGATTAATTGGCGCTGATGATAGCGATAATTTCTCAGCCGGTATGAAAATATCCTTTTCTTTGGGGCGAGAACCCAGAACAAAAAAATGGATTATGGACTCGGAAAGTATAGCAAGCGATGGGGCTATTTCCGCCAGAGCATTTTTGGATAATAATTATAACGGGTTGTTTGATGAGGATGATGAGATTATAGAAAATGCTGGATTTAGGGTAAATCATGCGAAATTTGCTGGAAATGGTGATCAGCCGGTGATTTTGAATCGGTTGGATGATTCGGCCTCTTCTGATATTTTTGTGGATTTGGCGAGCTTAGAAGATCCGTTTTGGGTGGCAAAAGATGAAGGGTATGCAGTGTTATCGAGGCCGGGGAAGATTTTGGAGGTGGATTTTGCTATAATAAGCACGACAGAAATTGACGGTAATATTTATGTGCAGTCCGGTGATTTTATAAAGACTGTTTCGAGAGCGCAAAGTGAGTTGGTTAATGCGAAGGGCGAAGTTGTTGCCACGACAAAAAGTGAGTTTGACGGGTTTTATCTGTTCGAAAAAGTCATTCCGGGAAGTTATAAAATAAGACTTTCTAAAGCTAGCTTAGCAAAATTGAGGGCGGAAAATAATCCGTCCGAAACCGTGGAAATATCTCCCGAGAGCGATATTATAAGCGCGGTCGATTTGGTTGTGCAAAGGTGATTAATTCCCAAGCTCTCTTTCGCTGGAGCTTCTTTCTATAAGTATAGCCTTCGTGTGGGTAGTGGGTTTTTGGTTTGTTGCTGGCGTGGTGGTAGGTGATGAATTTAGTCTTACTTTTACATTTTCTCCAGCAGCGATAGTATAATTAGAGGCCTTTATTGTTTGTGCCACGAGGCCAAGTGTTTGGGTTGCCTTGGCTTTAGGGTAATAAAGACCTAAAAGCTCTGATATATTAGCAGCTGCAAGCAGGCCTACTGCAGTTCTTGCACTAAATATGGTCCATTTTATAATAGCTGCGTCTGTTGAATTTTCTTCTTGCCTTGAAGTGGCAGTTATATCGTCGGGGTTAAATTTGCCGGCACGCGCCTTGGCTAGTTCTTCAGGGTTTTCCTTCAAATATTCCAGGGTGGATACAGCCCCCTTGCTGCTTTGAAGTGTTTCTTTTAAGGCAAAATTTTCTGACCTTCTATAAAAAACAACCCCTAAAAGTGAGGCAAATAGCATAGGACCATTGATTTTTCCTGCTCTTGAGGCCTCTAAAAATGGAGTTTTTCCTCTTGTTGCAATGGTTTTAGCGATTCCTGCTGCTGTACCTGCTGCAAATAACCCTGCTAGACCAAGGGATATTTCAGACAATTCATGGGCTTTGGTTTGTTTAACATCAGGTTCTTTGCCTAAGGATGCCAAAAACTCTGGGTTCAAGCCCATTTCGTTTAGCAACTTATCAAGCCGCATTTTTTGTGCGTCATTTTGCGTTCGGATATTTTCATTTGCAGCAGGCAGTTCCAGCATACTATAAACAGCAAAAGTACAGGCTCCCATGAAAATAGTCAGAGAGCGTGCGCGTGTTGATGCTAATACTGCGCTGGATTTAGCTAATGCTCCTGCTGCCGCGCCTACTGTCATTGTCGACATGGACATAGCGGCTCTAAGTTGTGATTTTTCGTAAACTCCCTGTTCTGTTGGGGAAAGATTACCTCTTTCTAGCGTATCATTTCCAATAAGAAATAAAGTGGGAACATGAAATAATCCTGAGCCAAGAACTGCCATTGCTGGTTTGTTAGTAAATTGCTTTATCTGGGCTATTGGTGCTCTTCTGGCAACCGCCAGTACGAGCGATGTGCCTAAAAGTCCGAGTGCTATTTTATCGCCTGTTGTTAGTTGCTTATCCCCTGCCACTACGATCTCCATAAAAATGTATAATTCGTCTGCAAATTTATATAGTATTTTTCATTTGATGTGACCGGTTGTCATTCTTCGGATTCATAAAATTCACCTATTAAATATAGGCTAAAATTTTATTCCCCTCGATTTCCTACGGTCACATCAAAGCAAAAAAACTATAGTCGAAATATTAACATATTGCAACTAAACATTAACAAATTAATTTTTTCTAAGAAGGGAGAATCATGGTGCCGGTGCCGTGCTCGGTGAATATTTCAAGCAGTAAGACGTGAGGGATTCTGCCGTCGAGAATATGCGCGGCCTCGGTGTGGTTATTTATGGCGTCAATACATGTCTCAACTTTAGGAATCATGCCGCCAGAAATAGTCTTGTTTTTGATTAGTTTATGAGACTGGCTTATTGTTATTTCGCTGATTAAATTACTGTCTGCATCCAAAATTCCTGGGACGTCGGTGAGCATAATCAGTTTATTTGCGGCTAATGCAGAAGCAATTGCGCCGGCTGCACTATCTGCGTTTATGTTATATGTTTCACCGTTTTCGCCGCGTCCGATCGGAGCTATAACAGGGATTATATCAGATTCTTCAAACATAACCAACGATTCCGGGTTGACCATAGTTGGTTCGCCGACAAAACCAAGATCCAGGATTTGCTCAATATTTGAATCAGGGTCGCTTTTTCTGCGCCTTAATTTCCTGGCAGAAATCAGGTTGCCGTCTTTGCCGGAAATACCCATGGCCATTCCGCCGGCAAGGTTTATTTCAGTTACGATTTGTTTGTTAATTGAGCCGGATAAGACCATTTCAACGATTTCGACTGTTTCGTGGTCCGTGACTCGCAAGCCGTCAACAAATGAGCTTTTAATCTTCAGTTTATCAAGCATTCGGCTGATTTGCGGCCCGCCACCATGCACAATAATAACGTTGATGCCAACTTGCTTCATCATTACGATATCGCGGGCGAATTGCTTTAATAATTCAACATCTCCCATGGCGCTGCCGCCAAGTTTTATAACAAAAGTTTCGCCAGCAAATTGCCGCATATAAGGCAGGGCTTCAGCCAGTGTTTGTGCCTGTTGTAACTGTTCTTTTGTGGCTTTTATTGTAGTCATGAAATATCCCGCACCAGTTAATTTTTGCTAATAAAATTTGATAATTGCGCCCTTAAAATATCCAACCCCACATTATCCCGGCTACTTGTTTGAATAATCTCAGGATGCAGAGCTGTATGTTTATGTGCATTTATTTTTATATCAGAAATAATTTTTTCTACATCATTTTTTTTCGATTTATCAACTTTTGTTAGAATTATTTGGTAAATTACTGCAACTTCATCTAGTAAGTCCATGATTTTATTGTCTGTTTCTTTTAATCCTCGTCTTGAGTCAATTAAAAGACATACTCGTTTTAGTTGTGGACGGCCTTTCAAATAACTCGTAATAAGTTTGCCCCAATCGGCTCTGCTTGATTTTGATACTTTTGCATAGCCATAACCGGGCAAATCAACCAGCATTAAGTCTTTGCGTAATAGGAAAAAATTTATCTGGCGGGTGCAGCCAGGATTTCCAGAAACTCTGACAAGTGTTTTGCGCTCGGTTAAGGCGTTGATAAGGCTTGATTTTCCAACATTAGAAAGGCCGCAAAAAGCAATTTCATTAATGTCCGGCATGTCCGGTATTTGACTGATTTTAGTTGCACCAACCTTGAATTCACACTCTCCTGCGAATAACCAGCGCCCTTGTTCAATGTTTTCTTCTGTGTAAGTCATGGCTATTTAGGCAGTTTTCTGGTTATAACCCATTGCTGCAATATAGATAAGCTATTATTCCATGCCCAGTAAATCACCAATCCGGCAGGAAAAGTTGCAAATATAAATACGAAAACAAAAGGTAGCATTTTCATAACTGTGGCTTGTGTTGGGTCGGCGGGCTGTGGGTTCATTTTCTGCTGAAGATACATGGTTATGCCCATTATAACAGGCCATGCACCAACTAAAAGCATTGAAGGTGGAGTCCACGCTATAAGGCCAAATAGGTTAAAGGCGGTGGTTGGATCCTGCGCGGAAAGGTCTGTTATCCAGCCAAAAAACGGCGCATGTCGCATCTCTATTGTTACAAATAAGACCTTGTAAAGCGCGAAGAAAACCGGAATTTGTAGGAATAGCGGTAGGCAGCCAGCCATCGGATTGACCTTTTCTTCTTTATAAAGCTCCATAACCGCTTTATTCATGCGGGTTTTATCAGATTCATAACGTTCTTTTAGTTCCAATATTTGCGGTTGCAGACGTTTTAACTGATGCATACTCACATATGATTTATTAGCGAGCGGGAATAGAGCTAATTTTATTACAACTGTGAGCAATAAAATCGCTAAACCAAAATTGCCTAAAATAGCGTGAAAGTAAGTTAGCAGCTTAAATATCGGTTTGGTTATGAAATAAAGCCAGCCAAAATCCACGGCGCGGTCAAATAATTCAATGTTTAAGTCGGTACCATATCTGTCAAGTAGCGCGACTTTTTTAGCTCCGACAAATAAATGGTTGGTTATTTGTATTTTTTGGTTGGGGTTAATATCATATTTTTGACCAAGATAATCAGTTTGATAACGATCCTGATTGTTCCTCATAAAGTAGGTGAAGTTTACGTCAAAACTATTCGATTGATCGGGAATAATAGCGGTAAGCCAGTATTTATCGGTGATGCCGAGCCAGCCTTTACTGTTCTTAAATTGCAACTTTTTATCGTCCTTTAAATCTTCATAACGAGTCTCATTCAAAACCCCGTCTAAAACGCCTAAAGCCCCTTCATGCAATATAGCATAAGATGTCTTTCCTTCATTTTTTACCCGGTTTAATATGCCATACGGCAATAATGTTGCGGATTTTTCGCCGTAATTTTCTACACGTTGTGTCACTTTAAACATATAATTTTCATCAACGGACATATCAACGAAAAATTTCAAACCATCATTATTGTCCCAGGAAAGAGTAATCGGTGAGTTGGGTGTTAATTCCTTGTGTTCGGTATACCAAATTGTGTTGGAATTTGGTGTCGGTGTCGATCTTTGTTCTGCTATCCAGCTAAATTCTGCAAAATACACTTTATCGGAGCCAGTTGGCGACAATAAAACAACTTCTTCGGAGTCAGGCTTGTTCTCTTCCTTATACTCAGCAAGGGTTAGATCATCGAACCGGGCGCCTTTCAGAGAGATTGATCCGTGCAGTTTAGGTGTACTTATTTTGATGCGGCCGCCCTGGTTTATCACTTCTTTGCGGTCTAATATTTCCACCGGCTGTTCTAGTTGCGGGGCAGAATTTTCAATGGAGTTTTCTGCTATAGATGGCGTGGCTTCTTGCCTTTCCTGTTCGATTTTAGCTAGCTTTTGTGCCTCTTTGATTCTCGGTTCGGCATAAAAATACTGCCAGCTTATCAAAACCAGTGAGGAAAGGATTATGGCGAAAATCAGATTTTTTGTATCATACATAAGTTTAACTACATTTTTTATGTTTTGAAGGAACCGGGTCATATCCGCTGGAAGCAAAAGGGTTAC
>JAJRPW010000030.1 GCA_024280585.1 Alphaproteobacteria bacterium | reverse complement strand
TCTGGTAAATCAACAACTTTGGCGTCAATCATTGATGAGATCAATAGAAAACGACATGAAAATATTATAACAATTGAGGATCCGATTGAGTTTGTACATAAAAGCAAGACATCAATTATGTCACAACGTGAAGTGGGAAAAGATGCAGCAAGCTTTGGCAGTGCATTAAAAGCGTCTCTTCGTGAAGACCCGGATGTGATATTACTCGGTGAGATGCGCGATTTAGAAACAGTCGGAATGGCCTTAACTGCTGCGGAAACAGGACATTTAGTATTCGGAACATTACATACAAATGGTGCGCCAAACTCAATCAACCGTATTTTGGACGTATTCCCGCCAGCGCAACAAGCACAGGCACGGTCACAATTATCACAGTCTTTAAGGCTGGTTATGACACAAAGATTAATAAAAACAGCTGATGGTGAGGGGCGTTGCGCCGCATTCGAGGTTATGGTTTGTAATGTGGCAATAGCGAACTTAATTCGTGAGAACAAAGTATTCCAAATCTCCCATGCCATGCAAACAGGGAAAAAACTGGGCATGATGACAATGGAAGACTCGCTGGAAGATCTACTGACAAGAGGCGTTATAAAGAAAGAAGATATAGAAGATTACGAGCCGAAAGAGGAAATATAAAAGGTGAAAAAATGCGAAGACAACAAGGTTTTACATTATTGGAGCTGATAATTGTACTTGCCGTAATAGGCTTAGTATCAACCGTTGTCGGCACCGGAATGGAGAACTGGACAACAAAAAAGACTTACAAAAACACATATGACCAGTTGGTATATGAAATAAACACAGCAAAAGGCACGGCACAACTTAGAAGCACAACCTCAAGAATTACAACAGCAGGAACTGCAGGAGGCGATTATACAGTAACTATGTATATCTCCGCCACTCCTGTAACAACATGCAGCACAGCCGGAGCGTGGACATTGGTATCAACAAAAACAGTAGAAGGCTCCTTATCATACCAAATTACAGGAACCGGAATTGATAACGATATGTGTTTTTATAGAGACGGAACTTCAAACGGAGGAACATTTGTGATTTCTCCTATAGAAGCCTCAACAACTCTGACAACAGCAACAATAACTGTAACTATAGCAACAGGTTTTTTAGATGTTTCAATTAATTAGTAAACGCAGCGCAAAGAAAGAAAAAGGCTTTTCATTAGTAGAGTCAATGGTCGCCTCTGCCATAATAGGCATAGGTTTCACGGGGGTTTTTACACTAACGGCAGTATCAGAAAGCTTTACACAAAGAACTATAGCAAAACAAAAATTGCAAATGTTTGCTAATCAGATACTCGATGTAATTGCTACCGACACAGCTAATATAGCCTCTTATGGGTTTAATCTTGAGACATGTACAGCCGCAGCAGATACTAGCGTTTATGAAACAAGAAGGTTTGAGTGGTGCACAAGATTAAGCGATGAACTGGGAGCAGCCGGAACTACTAACAACCGCACTATTACTGTAACAACATCAACTGACGGCAGACCCGCTGTACACGTATTACTAGAAAGCCACGCTGGTGCCGTACAAATAGTAATGAGAAGGACTTATGATGATTAGACTCATAATATTTCTATCAAAAAGGATTATTGCAGGCGGTTACAAAAACTGTCGTGGCTACTCCATGGTCGAGCTGCTGCTGGCAACTGTCGTTGGCTCAATAACTTTGGGCGCGGCATATGCATCATATGACGTAATTGGGAAGCAATATAAAAGAATTTTGGCATATTCTGAAGTACAGGAATTTGGAATGCCAGTACTGGGAATAATATCCCGTGATATAAGACTGGCCGGCTATAAAGCGATTGATGCAAGCCTTGCATCCACTTATGGGGCAGTAACTGATGCAATTACTATTACAGACAGCGGTAATGCCTGTTGCGACAGCATCGTCCTTACATATGACAAAAGTACAACCCAAAGATATAGAATAACTTATTTTACACAAACAAGAACTACGCCAACGACAAGACAAGCAATTTATATGGATAAAGAACAATGGAATGGAGTCAACTGGACAACAATAGTGGATGACTCACTAGTAACTGATTATGTTGAAGATTTACAATTTTCCGGGTCAGATTTAGATTCCAACGGCGACCCGATGATAGTTGACATATTCCTGGTTACAAGAAGCAGAACGGCGATACCAAGAAGCAAAACATATGCAAATCCGGGTGAAACAATTAGCAATTACACCTATAGTTTTACGGATAAATATCACAGAGATGAATTTGCTGCGACAGTAAATGTGAGGAACTTACGATGAGAAATATAAAAAATGAACAGGGAAATATATTGGTATCTACAGTATTAATACTGGTGGTGATGAGCTTGCTCGGAACCGGATTAATGAAAACATCGGCAAGAGATATGGTTGTTGCCGCCTTTAAAACAATTGAATCAACAGTTTTTCATATAACCGAATCTTGCTCAGAAGAAGTTGTGGACTGGTTTGAAGTACAAAAAGGAACACCATCTTCAGTACCTAATATGTCGCAAAGCAACCTGGATTTCTTATTAACTGGTACAGAAACAACTGAAGAAGCAAATAAGTTAGCTGGATATAGCTACTCATGCACAACGACCTATATAACGAGCCAAACCGAAACTTCAAACACTACCTCAGGTGGAGAAATAGGCAATAGCGG
Organism: Alphaproteobacteria bacterium; assembly: GCA_024280585.1. Taxonomy (GTDB): domain Bacteria; phylum Pseudomonadota; class Alphaproteobacteria; order Rickettsiales; family UBA6187; genus JAJRPW01. Next base: position 1,399 of record JAJRPW010000030.1, on the reverse strand, counting down.
CGGCGAGTATGGCGGAAGCGGAACCACAGCGCTCAAAGACTACTACCAAATTGTAGCAATAGGCGCTGGACCAAAAAATTCATCTAAAACCATCAATACTATTGTATCGGTAGAATATTAACCAAGGAGGATGCCATGACTAAAATAATCACAGCACTGCTAATGGCAGCACTAACAGCTTCTGCGTCTTTTGCAAAGGCACCTCCTCCGGGAACCGGTTTTCAGGACGTTCCGGCAAATGTCATGATCATGCTAGATACATCAGGCAGCATGGGCTATTACATTGACAATGGAGATGTAAAATATCCATTTGATGTTGACTTTGACTCAGCAGGCAATATCTATGTCGCAAAATATTATGATGAAATTGCAAAATATGACAGCGCTGGTAATTTTGTAACATCATGGGGTTCTTATGATTATAGCGGTTCAACAGATGGCAAATTCCAGCATATATATTCAATGGAACTAGACAGTAACGACAATGTATATGTTGCCGATTATCGACAAGGTCGGGTACAAAAATTCGATTCCGACGGAAACCACCTATTAAATATCGATATCACAACAAGTTCTATCAGAGGGCTTACGATTGATAATTTCAATAATTTATATGTAATAAACGGCGACGGAAAAGTGGAGGCCTACGATAGTAGCGGCAATTATATTTCTACGTGGTCTTATAATTTAAGTGCATATATGATTGCTCATGACTCCAGCAACAATATATATGTAAGTTCCTACTCCAACAAACAAATCTATAAACTCACTTCGACCGGGACTTTAATACAAACATTTTATCCTACCATGATAGATTCTTTTGGCGTAGAGGTAGACATAAGACCTTACGGCATAGAAGTAGACAATGACGGCAATATATGGGTTAGTGATATAAATAATTATAAAATCCATAAATATGACTCAAGTGGTGGATTGCTCGAATCATTTGGCAGCTACGGCAGCTCTGTCGGCAAATTCAGGTATCCAGTAGGGCTGGCTATGGATAATAGTGGAAATATCTGGAATGCAGATTATAGAAACCATCGTATCCAAACTCCTGCCGGCACAGAATTAATTTCTCAAACCACTAGCGAAACAAGGTTAAGCCAGGCCAAAAAAGCTATAAAAGACCTTGTATCCAATAGCAGTTTGACCGCAGGTGCAAATTTTGGCCTGATGGAATGGAATTATAACGCAACAATGGTAGTTCCAATCTCCAGCGATGGCGCAAACGACATATATAACAGCGTTGACGGCCTGTCTGCAGGCGGAGGAACATATCTAGACAATGCCATGGATTTAGCACAAAGCTACTTCACAGGGGCAGAATCGCCAATGGATGCGGGTGCGTGGTGCCAAAATAATCTATTAATCGTAGTAAGTGACGGTTTTTGGATAG
>JAJRPW010000029.1 GCA_024280585.1 Alphaproteobacteria bacterium | reverse complement strand
TAATAATAATAAAAAACCCATTATAGCTGTCTAAAGTAAATATATAGTACGATAATAAAGCTTAGACACTATAGTATATTATAATAATACGGAAATTAATTGTTTCATCGCAACCAATAAAGGGGTAGCTGTAAGATGCCCTGCATTAAACAACCATCACTATTACAATATAGCGTGAGGCCTTACCAATTGTCACAAGCAATAAGAACAGCCAGATATTGGTTCTAAATGCTCCGGCAACTAATGTTAAGGGGTCGCCTATAAAGGGCATCCATGCCATAAGCAAAGTCCATACGCCCCATTTCTGGTAGAATTTTGTTGCCTTATCAAACATTTTTCTTTTTATAGGAAACCAGCGCCTGTCTTGGAAGCGAATTAGATATCTCCCTAAAAACCAATTTACAATAGCACCTAAAACATTACCAAATGTTGCTACAATAACCAATGTAGAAGAGCTGCTTTTCCCGGCTAATTGCAGTCCGGCAAGTACCATTTCAGATTGTGCCGGCAGGATAGTTGCAGCTAGAAACGATACTGTAAAAAGGGAAAGTAACTCGTAAAATTCATTCATTTATAACTATTAAAAACAATTATCTTCACCTGGAAACTTCCGCTCCCGCACGTCTTTAGCGTATGATTTCACAGCATCGTTTAAATCAGAGGCCAAATCACCGTATTTCTTAACAAATTTAGGTTTAAAATCAGTGAACAAGCCGGCCAGGTCTTCCGTCACCAGCACTTGCCCATCACAATCAGCTGAGGCGCCGATGCCAATTATAGGTACGGAAGTTTTTTTAGTAATTTCCGATGCTAATTTTTCCTCAACCGCTTCAATAACAATAGCAAACGCTCCGGCTGATTGCACTGCTTTTGCATCATTATTTATTTTTTTTCTGCCGTCATCAGTTTTTCCCTGTACCGGATAGCCGCCAAATGCGTTAACGCTCTGCGGCAACAGGCCAATATGCCCCATGACGGGAATTCCTCTTTCCGCGAGATATTCGATAGTTTCTGCCATTTCCGCGCCGCCTTCAAGCTTCACTGCCTGGCAGCCTGTTTGTGCCATAATCTTTGCGGCGTTTCTGAAAGCCTGCGCTTTTGATTCCTGGTAAGAGCCAAAAGGCATATCCACAACGATACATGAGTGCGATGATGCATTAACAACCGCCCGTCCGTGATTTATCATCATATTGACAGTTACAGGTAAAGTAGAATCCATGCCATACAGCACCATCCCTACCGTATCACCCACGAGCAATAAATCCGTATGCTTATCTAAAATAGCAGCAAATGGCGCAGTGTAAGCTGTTAGGCATACTATCGGCTTAGTATTTTTTCTCTTCGATATGTCTTTTATGGATAGTCTTTTAGACACAATAATTTCCCTATATAATATTTATAGAGCTAACTTAGCTAATTTTAGTGCAAGTGCAAGTTTATAGTGCAAGTGGGGCCGTTAACAGCGCCTCATCTAAAACTTATCAGCATCATTTTCAGAAGTATCCTTCACAAGAGGGAAGACTAGCGTGATTGTGGTGCCGAGCCCAACCTCACTCTTGATTTCAAACTTGCCATCCATAAGCTCTGTAAGCTTTTTAGTCAGAGGCAAACCAAGCCCGGTTCCTTCATAACGCCGGGAAATCGAGCTGTCAATCTGGCCAAATGGCGACATTGCTTTTGAAATATCTTTCGGCGCAATACCTATTCCATCATCACAAACTACTAAAGTTACTATTCCATCCATGGTGCTTTCTTTGATAATCAGCGATACTGTACCGTTTTCCTGGGTAAATTTGACAGCGTTAGACAGTAGGTTCAGCACAATTTGTTTCATACGCTTAGGGTCGCCGGCCAATACCACATGTTTATCGGGCAAGTCCTCAACCAATTGCACATTAGCCTCATTAGCCCTGGGCTCGATAAGGCGTAAGCAGCTATGGGCGATTTTGCTTAAATCTATATCCACCGATTCAACATCCAGCTTTCTGGCTTCCGCTTTGGAGTAATCGAGAATATCATTAATCAGGCTGAGTAAATGAACGCCGGACGAGTTAATATCTGCAATGTACTCCTTGTATTGTGGATGGCCAACGGCCCCCATCACCTCGTCCTTGATTATTTCAGAAAAGCCGATAATAGCATTAAGCGGTGTTCGTAATTCATGGCTGACATTAGCAAGGAACATCGATTTTTGTTGGTTTTGTGCCTCCGCCATACTTTTGGCTTTCTCAAGATTAAGCTTTTCTTCATGCTGTTTATTAATGATTTTTTCTGCTCTCTTTGAGCTAATATACAAGACACAATATATCAGTAAAAATGTTATGATTATGCCGATAGATACTAGTATCTGAAAGAAATAAAGCTGATCAAGCGGTTTTGTTACTTTATGAAAAAATTCTATAATCACCGGGTCGAGTTCCTTTTCATCCGGTTTTTTATTAGTACAATATGTGGTGTTAATCGGGATAAATATCTGGATATAACTGCCTTTTTGCAAATTTCCAGCCTCGTCATAAAGCCCCATGGAGCCTATAAGTTTACTGTTTATACTGCCCGACAAGGATTTTTGCAGACCTGTATTATTTGCGCCATCAGTATCAAAAAACGTCACTTGCGAGGTGTTGGTTGTAAAAAACATTTCGCCATTACTGCTATAAAGACTTACTTTATCAGCCGGAAGGGCTTTTAAAACTGTATCGCTAAGCCTTACAAATTTTTGGAATAATCGGTCTTTCTCCCAATTCGCCACCGGTTGTGTCATTAAATCACTAAATATTGATCGGTAACGGCACCATATATTACTGGCGAAATAATCCGCAGTTGTAATATAACTGTTTTCAATAGGCTTTCTTATGACAGAGTCAGAGGCAAAGGACCTGAAGTAAAGTCCTACAAAAAAGGCTAGAGCTGATACTAATATAAAGCTAACTATAGCTATATATTTCAATTGTGATAACATCTATGAGATAGATTTGTGTTAAAAGTCTATTATACACTAAAAGTTGTAAAAAATGCAAGAAACTTACGTAAAAATAGCATTGGAAAAGGCTGGGGAAGCTTTTAAAGAGGGCGAAGTTCCAGTTGCTGCAATCATTATTGATTATAAAAAAGATAAAATTATTGCGGTCACAATCAATCAGGTTGAGTTGTTAAAGGACGTAACTGCTCATGCGGAAATGCTGGCATTGCGCGAGGCTTGTCAGCTTGTGGGCAATAAATTCCTGGGTAATTGTGATATGTATGTGACTTTGGAACCATGCCCAATGTGCGCTCAGGCCATAAGTTTTGCCCGAATAAGACGGTTATATTTCGGCGCATATGACATAAAAAGCGGCGGGGTTGAACATGGCGCGCAAATATATAATAGCAGTTCATGCCATCATAGGCCTGAAGTTTACGGCGGAATTGCCGAGGAAGAATCAGCAAAATTATTGAAGGATTTTTTTAAAACTAAGAGGTGATTTCTAGCGGTTTATCCCAGATCCTCTGGATGTGACAAGGTCAGTCCAGTAATTTTCAGTAACCGGGGCTCTGCTGGAAGTAACCATATTTGTCCAATAGCCACTCTGCGCCGCTATTTTCTGACCGAGCATAGAATGATTTTCGCTAGTGGTGATACCATTAGATTCATTAAAATCATTATAAAATGCCAAAGCCAACAGTTTCGCCGTGTTCTCATCACTGGCAATTTGTTCATCGCGCTCAATTTTTGCGGCTTTATCAGAGCTAAATTCGCCTGGCTCATCCAATTTTGCAGCCTCTCCATTACTTACTAGATATTTTATGCTTTTATCTTTTACACGATCAAGCAATAACGGGACAATTCGTCCGCAATTTATCTTATCGCTCGAGTCTTGATGCTCATCTGTGGTGTGCGTAATTTTTGTAATGCCAGCGACTGTAAGCGCATCCACAATATATTGATTTGGCGCGGAGCCATAAGGATTCTGGTAAAGTGCGCGGTCACCTTCAACTGTAAGCGCAACAAAGTGAGCTGATCCATAGGTCATTTCCTTGGCATCTTTGACTAAGATGAAATCGGCTCTTTTGCTGTTACCTTCTGTATGATGATTTAACAAATCGACAAAAAGCTCAGTGCGATCATTGCCAATAGCGTTATGTACTGCATGTGGAGCAATTCCCCATTCACCCTGAATTTTATTAAGTTGTTCATTCTCAACTTGCTCTGCTCCAGTGTCTTTTTTAACACCAGTTAGCACGTCAAGCCAATTGCCGCTTAGAAGACCCAAGGATATTGATTTATGCTCGCTCTTAGGAGCCGATTGCTGCTCAGCAGGTTTTGCTGGACTAGTGCTGCTCATCCGCAAAGCTGGCTGTTGTGACCTAACAATATTGCCATTAGCGACATAATTATTGCCATAACCGCCTGATAATGCGGGTTTAACCCCACCAGACACCTGGCTGATTATTCCAGATAACCAATTCTTTGTTCGACCAAAAGCCACCGATTTCACTCCAATGTATAAGATATACAGCAACTTATAGCGCAAAATTCTTTGTTTGTCAAATAGTTTGGCGTTTTTTCAGAAAATCTTGCTGCTTGTTGATATCGGTGTTATTCTCGTTTTTTAAAGAGAGGGAGTATGTTGGAAGAAGTACATAATTTTGCCAATGAGATTGAACTACTGCCCGATGTCCATTTCTTTGGCCGGGTTACGTCGATTAAAGGCTTGCTTATCGAATGTTCCGGCCTGGAAAAAATGGTCAGTGTTGGCGCCCGTTGCAAAATTATAACAAGAAATGAAGCTGAAATCCCCGCCGAAGTGGTTGGATTCAAGGACAAAACTACATTACTAATGCCATTTAAAGATCTCGAAGGTGTGGGTATGGGCTGTAAAGTCTGGATGGTTAATGAAGAATCATCAGTGCATCCTTGTGATGCCTGGCGCGGCAGGGTTATAAATGCTATGGGCGAGCCAATCGACGGCAAAGGCGGGCTGCCCAAGGGAATGGTCAGCTATCCTTATCGTAACACGCCGCCGCCAGCCCATTCCAGGCAACGGGTAAAAGATAAAATCGACCTTGGAGTCAAAGCTTTAAACAGCTTTCTTACCTGCTGTCGCGGACAAAGAATGGGCATTTTTTCTGGCTCTGGTGTCGGGAAATCCATGCTTATTTCAATGCTAACCAAATTTTGTCATGCGGATATAAAAATCATTGGATTAATTGGTGAAAGGGGCAGAGAAGTACAGGAATTCCTGCAAGATTATTTAGGCGAAGAGGGCTTGAAAAACGCGGTTGTTATTGTTGCAACTGGCGATGAATCTGCCTTAATGCGGCGCCAGGCGGCTTATTTAACCATGTCAGTTGCAGAATATTTCAGAGATCAGGGCAAAGATGTATTATGCCTGATGGATAGTGTCACGCGCTTTGCTATGGCGCAGCGGGAAATTGGCCTGTCGGCGGGTGAGCCGCCAACTACTAAAGGCTATACGCCAACGGTTTTCTCCGAACTGCCAAAATTATTGGAAAGAGCAGGTCCCGGGGCGGAAACTGGCTCTATAACGGGCATATTCAGCGTGTTAGTGGAAGGGGATGATCATAATGAACCTATATCCGATGCGGCGCGGGGAATTTTGGACGGGCATATAGTGCTGGATCGATCAATCGCGGAAAGAGGACGTTTTCCGGCAATTAATATATTGAAAAGCATTTCCAGAACTATGCCAGGATGTAATTCCGACGAGGAAAATGATATTATCGTTAAGGCCAAATCCCTGATGGCAACTTATAATGACATGGCGGAATTAATAAGGCTCGGAGCCTATAAAAAAGGCTCGGATCCGGATATCGATGAAGCGATTAAATACCATGATCAATTGGAAGATTTTTTGCGGCAAAAACCAGGCGAGTCATATGAATTAGCTGATTGTTATAAAATGCTAGGTGAAATTCTAAATGGTGCCGGGAAAAAATAATGAAAAGCCTGGATATCATTATTAAAATGAATGACAGGGCGCTGGAGGAAAAAAGGCGCGAGCTTGTGGAATGTGAGGAACAAAAAGAGCAGCTTGAAGGTTACACAAAAAAGATGGACAGGGAGCTTGAGGCTGAACGGCAATTTATCGATAGTGACCCTATGTTCGGGGCGCATTTTCTTAAGTATAAAGATACAATAAAAAAGCGACAGGCGCTAATCGCCAAGTCTATCATCGATATTAACGATAAAATGTTCGGGATTAATCAGGAAATAATCTTCATTTTTTCCGAAGTTAAGAAATATGAAACCATCCGGAAAAATAAAATATTACAGCAGGAAAAAGAGGCTAAAATCAAAGAGGGCAAGGAGCTGGATGAAATTGCAATTAATAATTATCTAGGCAACCTCATCTAAGGTTGTGAACAGGTTCTAAATTTTTCGTCATGAGTTTGATTTACGAGCCAACAAAACATATAATGCCCCATGCCCGCCATCTTGAATTTTTGCGTAAGAAAACATCAGGACATACTCACGCAACCCCTCTAGATTAAGCCATTTTTGCACATTTTCTTTTAAGATTCCTTCGCCCATTTTTCCCTTACCGGTGATTATGATAACGCATTTTTTCCTTCTGGCATAAGATTCATGCAGAAAATTTTTGAGTAGCCCAAAGGCTTCGTCTTTGGTTTTTCCATGTAGATCAAGTGTTCCTTCAAGGGGAATCTTTCCGGCCTTTAGCTTCTTTGCAGTCGACCTATCCACGCCAACCATTTCGCCCTCGGATAATTCACCATCACGATGTTTTGGCGCATCTTTTGGATGGCTTATATGTTCTATAATAATCTCGCTGATTTTCTGACCAGGTGCTCTTAGCTTTTGTGATTTTAATGGTTTTACGCTTTTCGCGGCACTTTTCCAGCTTTCTAAATCATCGTCATCCATGGTTATATACCTTTAGGCAGCAATAAAAAATATTTCCCACGGCTATTTTGATAGCCGGCCAGCTGCTCGGCATTTTCGCCCGCACCAAAGAATAAATCACCCCGCACCGGGCCTTTTATTGCTGCGCCAGTGTCTTGCGCTACCAGCAATTTCTGGAATTTCTTTGTCGATTTATTCAATGCCACATCAACCCAAACCGGCGCACCATAAGGCATAAACCGCTTATCTATCGCTAGCGAACGCATAGGAGTCAGCGCCACACCTTGTCCACCAATTGGCCCTTCATCACCAATTTCCCTGAAAAATACATAGGATGGGTTTTTCTGCATAATTTTTTTGGCCTTGCGCGGATGCTTATACAGCCATGTTTTTATGGCGGGAGCAGACATATTCTCTTTTTTTATATAATTTTTGTCGATCATATAGCGCCCTAATGACACATATTTATGATTATTTTTACCGTCATAACCGACTCTTAAAATTGAGCCATCTTCCAGGAAAATTTGCCCGGATCCTTGTATATGCAAGAAAAACGCGCGCACCGGATCTTTAACCCAGGCAATCTCCAGATTTTTTCTGCTTAAAGCTCCGTTTTCAATTTGTTTTCTTGAATAATATGCCTTTCCCGCTTTGATATCAGCAGGTTTGGAGTATATCGGGTATTGGTAGTGACCGTATCTATAGCGGCTGCCTTCCAGGCCGATTTCAAAATACCCGGTGAATAAACCATCCTCTTTGCCCCAATTACTAGCGAGATAAGGTTGGAATTCATCTTCAAAAAAATGTTTGGCAACATTGGAACCTTCGATATTAGCAGCTTTTTCGCACACATTCTGCCAATCGCCATATGTGCCGCCAATGCCATTTATGTGAAGCTTGCGTTTTGGTGGAATGGTAGAAAACCTTGCGCAGGATTTTAAGAAAGAGGCAAGAGCCGCACCATGATTATCGCTGTGCCAGCCGTCTATATCGGCAAAGGACGTAGGTGTCAGAACCAGCTTATCCCCAAAAATTGACGAGCAAGAGGCGCAAAATAAAATGATAATAAAAAAGCTACTTGCTTTTTTTAACATGATTATCAACCCGAACTTTTTGTTCCCACTAATTGCCAATTGGGATTGGCAGATGTTAAATTCCTGGAAAAAGTCCATATTTCAGAGACTTGATCAACAGCAGAAGGGTCGCCTTCCACAATTTTACCATCTTTATTCCTGACCACATTTACTTGTTCGGATACGATTTCAACAGCGATCCTAGCAATTTTTCTGCTTAAAACAATATCTTTTATATTAGATTTTAATATTGATATCAATGTTGTTTCTTCGATTTTTCCGGACTTATTTTTCCTATCTATTTCCGAGGCAAAACCCTGATATACTTCATTGCTAAGCAATGGTTTCAGTGCTTGTTTATCGCCTTTTGAGAAGGATTCCAGAATAATTTCAAAGGCTTGTTTGGCGCCGCCTACAAATGATTTACACGAAAAATCCGGATCATATTTTCTTATCTCCTTAATTTTTTTGGCTAAGACTGCCCCGAATTTTTGTTTAAGCTCTTCATAATCATCTGCGGGCTGCAATACCACTTCAGCGACACCCCCCTGTCCATCAGGAAAATTCAGGACTTTATTGCCTGGATTTTCTGGATTATAATCTGTTTGTCCCAACACGCTATAGAGTTTATATCCTATAAATATAACAAAAATTGCGAATAATATAATATCTATCATCAAAATCACCTGATTATTGCAAATTAAAACTGGATTTTCCTTATAATACCAGTATAAAGGATTCAGATGAGAAGTTCTATAATTTTATTATTAAAAGAGATATTATGCCTAAAAAGCCAGAAAAACCAATACAAAGACAAGTTATTATCAATGCACAATATGTGAAGGATCTTTCCTTTGAAAACCCTGGTGCGCCGGCAAATCTTGTTGGCAAAGGTGAGCAGCCTAAAATCGATGTGTCGGTCGATGTGCAGGTTAAAAACCTGGAAAAATCCAGTTTTGAAGTGACTCTTATAGTTAACGCTAATGCTAAAACAAAAGACGGCCAGTTATTCCTTGTAGAATTGTCTTATGGCGGCATTTTCACTGTG
>JAJRPW010000028.1 GCA_024280585.1 Alphaproteobacteria bacterium | reverse complement strand
TCCGAATCAGAAGATAGTATATTGTTATTTTTTCTTATAATAGCCACCAAAATATTCAAAACTTTCCTAATTAGCGGGTCGGATTTTCTAAGCTCTGATAATAATGCTGGTGCCTCACAATAATAACAAAGCGTTTCTTCGATAGCCGTCACAGATGCTGATCTTGCCTTGCCGTCAATTAAAGTCATCTCTCCGAATATTGTATTATCTCCTTGAGTTAAAAGGGTAATTTCCGTCGCTCCGGCGTTTTTAGTCACTCTCACTTTGCCGTTAATAATCAGATACACACTATTGGAGGTATCCCCCTCTTTTATAATGGTTTCACCCGGCTGGAATATGATTTTAGGAAAGCCTTCCATAGAAAAAGTCATTAAAATATTACAAATATTTGGTTTTGTTAACGTTTTGTTAATAAAATGTCGCTAAAATAGTACACATAACAATTACAGAACGTTTTGTACAATCTAAAATAGAAGAATATTAATATGATTTCTATCAAAAAATACAGCAAAAGCATTATATTTTGTCTTTTAGCTATAAGCATAGTTCTACAAGTCAATGGTACCAGTGCATCTGAGCTTGATAAGAGCCAAATAAAAAAACAATTTGATGTCACATTTTATAAAATGCTGAAAGATCCCTCCGATGTGGATATGACAATGAAATATGCCGATCTGGCAATACAATTAGAGGATTATGAAGCCGCAATACCTGCCCTGGAGCGGGTTTTGATGTTTAATCCCAACCTTCCTTCAATAAAAGCAGAGCTTGGAGTCCTTTATTATCGTTTGGAATCGTTCGTGATGGCGAAAAGCTATTTTGAGGATTCGGTTCGAGGTGACGACGTTCCTGAAGATGTCAGAGCCACCGCAAATGAGTATTTAAATGTATTAAGTGAAATAAATTAGGAATATACCGCCATGAAATACCTTGGAAAAATATTAGTTTCGTTATTTATAATAATCACATTCGTGACTACTCACGCCTTGGCTGGTGCCCAGAAAGTAGGCGTTATCGGCGCGGCAAATCCTTCTCTTAGTGCATTAAACTCAGACAAAAAAGAACGTGCCTTAAAATTAGGTGATGATATCTTTTTTAAAGACACAATTAAAACAGATGAAAATGGTAACGCACAGCTATTATTTTTAGATAGATCAGCTTTAACAGTTGGCTCTAACTCTTCGTTAATTATAGATAAATTCGTGTATAACCCAGCGGTTTCAAGCGGGGAGCTTACTATGCAAGGCACAAAAGGGGCATTTCGCTTTATCGGTGGTGCGCTTAGTAAGAAAAGAGCGGTAAAGTTTAAAACTCCAGTCGGTACAATTGGTATTCGCGGCGGTATCGCCATGATAAATATTAATCCGGTGAGCGGTGCCACAAATGCGACATTCTTATTCGGGGATGTAATGACGTTTGAGAATATGGCCGGGCAAATCCAGGAAACTACAAGCCGTGGTGTAGCAATTGATGTACAAACTCCAAATTCTATGCCAACTATTACCAAGGTTAGTGTGCAGGATATCATGTCTACCATGCAGCAAATGACGGTATTAAGCGGTACAGGTGGTGCGGTTGTTATTCCAACTTTGGATGATGTATCGGGCAAAATTAAATTAGATACAGGTGAAGATTTTGGTGACAAACCAATGGGTTTTGACCCAGAAGGCGAGCATCAGGGTGACCATCCAAATGCAGGGTCAGAAGGTGATCAAGAGGGTGAGCAAGGGTTTTATCGCGGACAAGATGGTGAAAAAGGAGACGACAGGAGAGGTCCAGGAAGGTTCTATGGCCAGGAGCCAAGTGGTGAAAATGGCGAAGGCGATGATCAAGGGTTTTTCGGTGGATTTTTTGGTGGCGATGATGAAGATGGAGGGCCACATGATGGTCCGGCTCAGGGAGCATATGTAGATGCTGAAGGTAATGAGCATTCTATGGAAGGCGGGAATTTCGCCGATGGTGGTTATTACGATAAGGATGGCGAATTTTATTCGCCGGAAGAGGGCGGTACTTATATAGCACCTGATGGGTCTACACGCAGCTATGGTGATGATGATGGTGGTTACTATGGCGACGGCGGTGGTTATAACGGTGGTGATGATGATGGTGGTTACTATGGCGACGGCGGTGGTTATTACGGTGGTGATGATGGTGGTGGTTACTATGGCGACGGCGGTGGTTATAACGGTGGCGGTGATGATGATGGTGGTTACTATGGCGATGGCGGTGGTTATAACGGTGGCGGTGATGATGGTGGTTACTATGGCGACGGCGGTGGATATTACGGTGGCGGTGATGATGGTGGTTACTATGGCGACGGCGGTGGATATAACGGTGGCGGTGATGGTGGTGATTATCATGGCGGTGGTAATTACGGGTATGGCGGCCCGCCTGATGGCATTACTTATGACCCAGCGACGGATACGTTTTACGATGCTAATAATAATGTTGTAGACCCTAATGCTTATGTAGATCCTAACGACTATAATAATAACCCTCCTCCAACTGGTACTGTCGTTTTTGGAGCGTTTTCTGGCATTGACAATTATGATCTTAATGCGGCAACTGGTTATAATCTTTGGGGAACATGGGCTTTGGCGACAACCAATAATCACAAAGTAGGTGGTATAGAATATATTAAAGCTGGTGATATTTCAAATTTACGTCCAGAAATATCTGGCGATATGACAACGAACATCTCGCAAATAGCTTCCCCTGTAAACGCGACATATAGCGGAGATTTATTCGGTACTTTAAACAACAATGGTTCTATTACGTCACATCAGGGGTCATTTAGTGTCAACATAAACACAACAGCTAAAACAGCGACAAATTTTAATGCATCAATTGGTAGCTATATACTTGATCAGGCCGGCACAGCTTCTATAGCTGATGGTGCAGGGGTTGGTGCGACATTTTATGGTAACCTTAATATTACATCGGGCCCAACTGGCGCAATCGGAAGCGGAACGATGGACGGTGCGTTATTTGGTCCCAATGCCCAGAATATAGGCGGTAAACTGAATTTTACTGATACTTATAATAATACGACTGGTAATGGAGTTTATATCGGTAAATAGAGTTGCGATATAATATACAAAAGCCCCGCAATTACCTGTTGCAGGGCTTTTTATTGGGCTTTAAAACGGTGACAATATATCAATAATCTGATTACCTATACGCGGTTGTTGGACGTTGGTTATTTGTCCTCTGCCGCCGTAGGAAATTCTGGCTTCGGCGATCTGACGGGAGTCAATGCTGTTATCAGCCGCAATGTCTTCTGGTCTGATTATGCCGTCTATAGTTATTTTTCTGACTTCAAAATTAACTCTGATTTCCTGGTCGCCATGGATTACAAGGTTGCCATTTGGTAAAATTTGGGTGACCATTGCAGCTATTTCCGTTGTAATAATTTCCTCACGAGCTATTGTGCCTGTTCCGCTGGAGTTATTTGCCGACGCCACATCCAAAAGTGCTGCTGGATTTGCCACTCCCGGCAGCATTCCAACAATTTTTTCCTCTAGGCCAAATATCCTGGTAGCAGCGGATTTTTCTTTATGGTCGCGGGTTCTGGTGGTTGTATTATCAATTTCGGCTTTATCGCTTACTGATACAATCACTTTTAGAATATCACCGATCCTGCGTGCCTTAATATCCTTGAAAAAAGCTCTGGCGCCTGGTGCCCATAAGGAATTTGCATGGCTTGGTCGATCATCGATTTCCTCATCAAGGTTCCATTCTATAGGCTCGTAGTTGTTTTTTTCCATAGGTATCATAACCTGCTCCAAAGCCGGTGCGCTCCCTACATTTTCCAGTTCTGTCATTTGGTTAGCGCAGCTTGTTAATGCGATAAGTGAGATAGTTGATATAATGGTTTTATAATTCATTCTAACCTCTTGTTTTTTTAGCTATTTTGCCCTGAATTAATTACTACGGAGCCGTCCTCTCTTATAGTTGCTTGTACAACTTTATTACTATCGGTATTCCTAACTCTTATAACATCGCCTTTTGCACCGCTATCCATGGCTATTCCGCTAGTTTGCAAGGTTATAAAAGAAGTTTTGTAAATAATATTGACCAGATTATTACGTAAAACAATTTTCTTTTTGGCTATATTGCGCTGCCTGATTGGTTTTAAATCCATCATGGAGTGCTTCAGTTCTTTCCCGATTAGCTGATCCATCTCAAACACAGTATCGTGTCTTAGCCTATGTTTTGGCTGGTCAATAAAAGTCAGGTCATCTCTGCTTATAATAGTTTTGTATGGCAGTCTTTCTCGCAATACCGGTACAGCAACCATCTCCGAATATGCGCCGTTTATAATCACGTTTTCTATGTAATTTTCTCCCGCGCGAAAAGCCAGTTTCATACGGAAACGCCTGGCTCTTTTATTGAGATTAAAATCCGTTACTTCAACATCATATGAGTCATATTTATAATTAAGTTTCAGTCCTTTATTATATGTTCTTAATGTAATATTCAGTTTTTCGGACAAGTCATGTTCATCCAGATTATCCTTGATTATATTCATCAGATTATCCGCGGAAATAATGCTTACATTCTGATAAATATTAGGTTCTGGTTTTACCTCATATGCTGCATGTGCGCTCACAGAAAATGATATAATCGCCAGTAAATATGCCAGTATTTTTTTCATTTTAATTACCTACGCCATGTCGTTAAGTGCTTGCAGACCCTCATCCGCAGCTTGCATAACTTTGATACACATCTCGTATGCGCGCTGAACTTTAATCATATTAGTTAATTCAGTTACGGCCTGTACATTTGATCCTTCCAGCCAGCCCTGGACAATAGCGCCAAAACCGTCTGCATTAGGAATTCCATCCGTAGCAACGCCTGAAGCCTCCGTTATTGTTAGTAAATTGTTGCCGATGGATTTCAAACCCGCCTCGTTCAGAAACCTTACAAGCTCAAGCTGCCCAACAGTAGAAGGGGTTGTTTGTCCTGCTATGGTTACTATAACTTCGCCGCTAGCATTAATGTCTATGTTTGTTACATTTTGAGGGATAGTTATGCCGGGAGATACGGTATAGCCGTCTACAGTTACAATTTCTCCATCACCATTAGTCTGAAACGATCCGGCGCGGGTGAATGCTTCGGTTCCATCTGGCCGGCTGATTCGGAAGAATCCTTTGCCATTTATCGCAACATCGAAATCACTGCCTGTTTGCTCCATCGGGCCTTGTTCGTTGATGCTATAGACCGTTCCTATGCCAACACCTAAGCCAATTGCTATGCCAGATGGTCCGATTGTGCCGGTATCGGATGTACGTGTTCCAGGGGATTGTTTGTCTACATAAAAAAGGTCTTTAAACTCTGCTCGTTGACGGTTAAATGCAGTTGTGCCCTGGTTTGCGAGGTTGTTCGCAATAACCTCAATGTTTAACATTGCCGCTTGCATTCCCGTCGCTGCTGTGTGTAGTGCCTGCATTGTTTTTCTCCGGTTTATTGTTGTGTTATTTTTCTGATGAAGTTCATTTGTAGATCGTGGTGCCCGGACATTAATTTGCCGGTTGTTTCGATTCCCCTTGAGACTTCGATCAGTTCTGTCATGGATATTACTGAACTTACGTTAGAGTTTTCCAACATTCCTTGTGCAATTTTTGACTCTTCGATTTCAGCTGTTCTTGGTAACTCATCTGATCGATACAGGCTGTTTCCTTCCCTGATTAAGCTATGCTCGTTTTCGAAGATAAACAAGCCGATTTGCCCTCGTTCTTGAAGTCCAGCGCTGACCAGTCCGTCTTCGCGGATTATTATATCCGAGTCACCCTGAGCAAATTCAACAAAACCGCCGCCAGGCCCAACTAGCGGATAGTTTTCTTTGGTCACTAGCAAGCCTTCTGCGCTTACTTTAAAATTGCCGGCTCTGGTGTATCTGTTGCCCCGCGGCGTTTCTACCATAAAAAGGCCGGGGCCGTTTATAGCGATATCAAGCTGTCTGCCTGTTGTTACTATGCTGCCTTGGGAAAAATCACGTTTTGTCGTTTCGATATTGGAGAAAGAGAGTTTGTTGCCGTCATCCATTCTTCGGGCAAGTTCGCCGTAAACATCATGCTCGCCTTTAAAGCCTGTTGTGTTGACGTTCGCGACCATATCTGCAACTCTGCCTTGAGTTTTGAATAGATCAGCTTTTCGAGCCGCTAAAACATATGTAATGTTGTCAGCATATGCACCGTTGGCAATGATAGCCATCATTATAGCCAAGAAGGCTATCTTTGTTTTTGTAATCTTCATCTTGCTTACCCAAATCTAAAAAAGTTTGGGCTACCTGCCTGAATCTTGATGCTACATGCTCGCTATAACTAAAGCATGTTCCGTGCCAGTTTTTGATTAGGTGGATATAACAGATGGTTAGGTGGGCTTTCGATTGGGATGTGTATTCGAGGGAGGGTAGTTATTGCCGGGAAGGGAGGAATTTTCTTCCCGGCGGGGTGAGCTATCTGTGTAGGTCTTTTGTTGGTGCTTGCTGTGCTTTTGTGGGTGTTGGTGGAGATACGTATTCTTCTGGATAACGTTCACGACCAGGTAAATAATCACATTCTTGCCGTTGTCTTGCTTCATGACCCTTCTGTTCTGCTGCAAGAGGTCTGGTTAGTCCTGCTTCTCTTTGGTCAATAGTAGAGTCGTTTGCAGGAGCTTCGCTATAGATAACTTCAACTTTATTAGAATCAGGAAGAAGTTGGCTGTAGTTAACGGTTCTTCTTGCTCTAGTTGTAGATCTTGAGCCACTGGCACGGTGCTGCCCTGGAACTTGTTCATATCCTGGAGTGGTTGTTTGATTCAAATAAGTTGCGCCATTTTTATAATCTGGTAGGCTGCCAGATAAACTACCATTAGACGAGCTGCCTGTAGATAAGCTTCCCATCGTTGTTCTGTGTCTGCCGCCACTATGTATTCTGCTGTTTTTAGCCTCTGCTGTTTCCAGCTTTGCTTGGGTTTCGGCTAGTTGTTGCTGCAGGCGTGCGACTTCCATTTCAGCAGGAGTAAGAGTGAGTGGGGGTGCTGACGGGGTCGGTGCGACGACCATAGTTCTTCTGTGAGTTCGTGTAGCGCTTTGTACGCCGGAACGGCCTGCTCTTGTTGGCACATCTGTTTGTGCAGCAACAGTAGGGTATGGTGCTACAGGTGCCGCCTGATTTGATCTACCAAACAAGCCTTTTACCTTCTGCCAGAGCGTTTTGTCAGTTCCTCTTGTTGGCAGAGCCTTCATTGGGGTGTTATATTGTGCTGCTTCTGCTGCTGCCTCAAAAGGCTGGGATTTTGTTTCATTTTCAATTTGACAAGAAACAAATTGATGAGAGTGGTTAGTGTTTTTGAGGATTTCTTTGAAAACGTCTTCAGCCGTATTGTCCCTTCTTTGTGAAGTTTTTGTGCTGGATATTTCTGTGAATATAAAATGTGCATTCTGAACTTGTTTTTCGATAGC
Source organism: Alphaproteobacteria bacterium (assembly GCA_024280585.1). GTDB lineage: Bacteria > Pseudomonadota > Alphaproteobacteria > Rickettsiales > UBA6187 > JAJRPW01. The sequence continues at coordinate 11,221 of JAJRPW010000028.1, read as the reverse complement.
TGGCAGCCATTTAGATTCAAGATTAAAATAGGTTTTGCTGCGGTTATCTTGTGAGTATGCTATAATAAATACATTTGCACCTTTGGTAAGATTTTGCATTGATTTTTTGTCAATCTTTGGATTCTTGCTTATTCCTGCGGATTCTTCGTCATATATTTTTAATGTGGTGCCATTAATTGTTGCTGGGTGACCATCAATGCTCACAGGTGGCTGGCCGTTTATTTGCTCGGATATGTAAGATTGACATAGTTCATGTGATTCGTTTCCTAAAACTACTACTTTATGTTCTTTACTTTGCATCGTTTTATTCCTTTTATTTATTAATATGGCGCAGATTATATAATAGAGTTTCTGTTATGTCAAGGGCGTTTATTAAAAATGTTACGGAGCGGTTTGGCGCGGCGTGATTTCCACCTAAAAAACTATCCCACGATATATTTTTTATTAGGTTGAAATTTTTGCGTTACTGTGGTCTTAATATAATTTGAGATTTCTGTATAGAGTCTCGCGTTAGGTAAAACAATTTGGGGTTGCTAAGATGGCTGACGAAGAAGAAAAAGAAGAGGCCGAGGAAGAAGAGGCCGAGGAAGAAGAGGCGGAAGAGGAAGGCGATGGTGAAGATGAAGATGGTGAGGAAGACGGTGAGGGTGGCAAGAAGAAGAAAAAGAAGAAAGGCGGTAAACTAAAGATTATAATAATCGCTGTTGTCTTGCTTGTTGCCATTGCTGTTCCGGCTGCGCTTTATTTCATGGGCTTTTTTAGCAGTGAAGTCAAACATGAAGTCGTGGAAGGTGAAGAGGGTGAAGAAATCATAATCGGTGAGGATGGCTTGCCTGAACAGGCGGTTTTTTATGATCTAGAGGAGTTTATCGCGAATCTGGACGTAGGTAGTAAACGCCCAAGCTTTTTGAAAATGACGGTTTCGCTGGAACTTCCGGGTGAATCGCAAATCCCAAGGCTGGAATCAAAAATGCCAAGAATAAGGGATAGCTTCCAGCTTTATTTAAGAGAGTTGCGGCAACAGGATTTACAAGGCTCCGCCGGGATATACAGGCTGCGTGAGGAATTGCTACTGCGTGTGAATAAAGTGATTTACCCGGCAAAAGTTAGTGATATTTTGTTTAAAGAAATATTAGTTCAATAATTAAGGTGCTCTTGCAAAATGGCAGAAGAAGAAGCAAAAAGTGAAGAGGATATGGCTGCGGAATGGGACACTGCAGCTGGTGAAGGCGGTGACGATGCCAAAGCCTTGTCACAAGATGAGATCGACAATCTCCTTGGCTTTAGCGCCGCTCCTGTGGAGGAAAAAAAGACCGGCATCGAGGCTATGCTTGATAAGGCGCTGCTTTCTTATGAGCGTTTGCCGATGCTGGAGGTGGTTTTTGACCGTTTTGTGCGGATGCTTTCGACTTCCTTGCGTAATTTTACATCGGATAATGTCGACGTTGATATACATTCAATAACTTCTTTGCGTTTTGGTGATTATGTGAATTCAATACCAATGCCGGCCATATTAACGGTTTTTAAGGCGCTGGAGTGGGAGAATTTCGGGATTATCACATTTAACGGATCAATTGTTTATTCGATGGTTGATGTGCTGTTCGGCGGCAGAAAACTTAATAAGCCAATCCGAATTGAAGGGCGTCCTTATACTTCAATAGAACAAGGGGTTGTAAAGCAAATAAGCGACCTTTTGCTGGTGGATATGGGAGCGTCATTTGACCCTTTAAGCCCCGCTACTTTTCAGTTCGAGCGGATGGAAACAAACCCGAGATTTGCAACAATAGCTCACCCTTCCGACACGGTTATTTTGTTGCAATTAAGGGTGGATATGGAGGAAAAAGGTGGTAACATTGAGGTTATGTTCCCGCTTGTGACTCTGGAGCCGATAAAAAAGCTGCTGTCGCAGTCATTTATGGGCGAGCAATTCGGCAAAGACTCAATTTGGGAAATGCATTTAGGCAAGGAAATTAATAATACAAGTGTTGAAATTGAAGCAATTTTGGGCACTAAAAAAACGCTGATGAAACATATTATGACGATGAAGGTGGGAGATACGGTTGTTTTGGATAATGAGATTGAAGATGATATTTCTTTGAAATGCCAGGAAATAGAAGTTTTTAGAGGGAAGGTTGGCTGTGTCGGCGAGGATGTGGCGATTGCGATAAGCGAGGTTATAAATAAGAAAATGAGAGAACAATTATGACTGAAATACTAGATTTTATCGTTATTACACTGCTGGTAATTGCAATTGTTTATGGATTTATGCTGAATAAGAAAATCAATTTAATCCATGAAAGCAAGAAGGAGCTGGCTAATTTATTTAAAAGCTTTGATAACACGATATTAAAGGCTCAAAACAGCGTTAAAGACTTGAAGTTAGCCAGTAAAGATGTCCAAAGTGAGCTGCAAAAAAAGATAGATAAAGCCTTGTTGCTGGCGGATGATTTGCAATTTCTTAGTGAAAAATCTATCGAAGCGGCAAGGCGTTTTGAAAAAATGATTATGGCTAGCGAGCCGGCCAATGATGTGCGTGACTCCAAAACCATTGATATGTATAGCCCAGAGCATATCAGGAATCTGAAGGAAAATTCCAGACGGCGTGCAGAGGAAAAGCGTGTTAAGCAAAATAATCCGATAGATAATTTTGATAATAGTAAAAAATCCAAGAAAGTACGGGCGTTAGAAAACTTATTGGAGAACATATCAGCGAATAATAATCAGGGTAAAAATGAAAGAAGCCGCGCTGGTTTTAGTAGAAATGCAAAGCCACAAAAGAGCGATAAATCGCAGGATGAACTGGTGGCTGAGGCCTTGAAATCTTTGGGATATGGCGAATGAGAATAAGAATTTTGCCCATCGTTATCGTTGTCGCTTTTACGCTGGTTGTCGTAAAATTCTTTGATATAGTGGTGGAAAAGAAAATTTACAAAGATGCACTCGTCACTTCCAGCGTTAAGGCTGCGGCTCAAGAATCAGAAGAAGAGGGGGGCGAGGAGGATGACGAGGAAGGAAGGTATGATGAAGAGGCTTATGCGAGTCCAGGAGCAACAGGGCCGAAGGAACTTGAAGTGTCTAATATTAGCGACATGGAACGAAATTTATTGGAAAACCTATCAAAAAGAAGGAAGGAGCTGGAGGATTGGGCCGCGTCGATTTCAATGAAAGAAAATATACTTAATGCAACCGAAAAGAAAATAAACAGAAAAATGGATGAGCTAAAAACCCTTCAGGAAGAAGTGGTGCATTTGCTGGAAGAGTACAAACAAAAGGAGAATAAGAAGACACAGCGCCTGGTAAAAATATATGAAAATATGAAGCCAGGCAGTGCTGCACGGATATTTGACAGAATGGGTATGGATCTTTTGATCGAAGTTGTTGGCAAGATGAAAGAAGCAAAATCAGCTAAGATCCTGGCCAAAATAGACCCTGAAAAAGCCAAGGAAATCACACTGCGGCTGGCGCAACAAAGAAGATTATCCGACAGATAAGTTTTAATAGAAATGTTAACGATTTGTTAAATAATTAATGAGATAGTAGATATAACAAATGGAGTTGTTATGGTTGATTTGAATATGAATGTTTTGGTAATTGATGATTTTAAAACAATGCGGAGGATTGTGTCGAATCTTCTGAATCAAGTTGGTTTTAAAAATATTGATGAGGCGATAGATGGCGAATCTGCGCTGGCAAAAATAGCAGAAAAAGACTATGATTTAATCATATCAGACTGGAATATGGAGCCTATGAGCGGCTTTGAATTGCTGCAAAGAATCCGCGCATCCGAAGAAAAAATCAAGACGGTGCCGTTCATTATGGTCACCGCAGAAAGTAAGCCTGAAAATATTATAAAAGCCAAGCAGGCCGGCGTAAATAACTATATAGTAAAGCCTTTTAATGCAGAAACTTTAAAAGGCAAGCTTTCTGCAGTTTTGGGCGAATTTTAAAATTTTTAAGAAGATAAAATATGGATATTGCAAAAGAATTATTAAGTAAGTTCAAAGAATTGCGAGAAGAAAGAGGTGGGGAGATATCAGTTGGTGACTCGGATTTAATAATAAAGGAATTCCTGAAAATAATCGAAGTTTATGTCGATGAAAATGACGAGAATATTTATAAGGAAATCAAGGGAATTAGCGATAAAATCTCTGATACAAAGGCAGAAATTGCTAAAACTTTGTCAGAAGATTCGGTGAGCGATGCCACGGTCGAGTTGGATGCTGTGGTAGATGCAACGGAAAAAGCAGTCGATGCAATCATGGATTCCGCTGAAGAAATACAGAATATTATCAGTGACTTAGACTCGGAAGAGTCCAAAAAAATTGGTGAACATGTTGGTAAAATATTTGAAGCGTGCAACTTCCAGGATTTAACAGGCCAAAGGATTAAAAAAGTTACGAGTACACTTGCATATATCGAAAAGGCCGTCGGTGATTTATTGGCGTCATTTGTTAAGTCTCATGGAGAAGTAGATAAAAAAAGTAACGATAAAAGGCCGGATAGTGAATTAATGAACGGCCCTCAACTTGATAAAGACACACCTAACCAGGATGATGTGGATAAATTGTTTGACAGTATGTAGTTTCGGCGGTTCCCGGTGATTAACAAGAATAATACAATTTTTGAAGAAGAGGCTGTCGAGCCTTCTGACACCAACGCACTGTTCGTGTCGTTATATCTAGTGGTTCTGGCGTTTTTTATCCTACTAAGCACGATATCAGAAAAAGATTTAGAAAAAACTAAACAGGCCATGTCCAGCCTGACGGATGTTTTCGCTAGTGAATTGGGCAAAGTGATTGTACCTCCTATATCTCCCGGCGTGCATAGTTTTGCATCCGTTGTAACAATTTATTTTGATGAGGTGGAAGAGCTGCTAAAAAATAATTTCCAGATGGAAAAAATCAAAGTTTTAAGGAAGGGCAGTAAAATGCAAATAACCATCCCGGCTGAATTATTGTTTCGGGAAGGAAAAATTGCCCTGAAAAGAGGCAAACGTAATTTCATAAAAAACTTGTCGGGAATATTAAATCAGGAGTTAAATCATACGGTTTCGAACCTTTCAATCAATGTTGGCTCTCGTGCGTTAAGCGGCCTGAAACAGCGAGAAAATTATAGTATGGATGTTAAAAGAGCTGGTTTTTTTGTAAAAGAACTTATTAAGAATGGCTCCGCCGAACGGAGCATAATCGCCGGAGTGGCTCCAGACGCACAGCGCAATATAGTGATCGGGATAGTGCTTTTTGAAAATGGGGAAGGAGAAATAAATTGAAGAAAGATCGTATGGAATTATTCGAGATGGAGGCCGTGTCACAAAATGGCAACGCCTGGATGATGACTATGGCCGATTTATTGTCTTTAATGCTGGTTTTTTTTATCATGGTATTTTCCATGTCAACTATCAAAAAAGGCGAGTGGGATAAGGTTTTGGACGCGTTATCCGCGGCATTTAAATCGGATAGAATGGTGTCGGATTTTAGCTATAAAACTGACCTTGGGGTTAATAAAATTAAAATAGTGCGCGGCCTTGATGTGGATTATATCTATGCGGTTTTATTGGGAAAAGTCAGCCAGGATCCGTTCCTCGCAAAAACTGTTAAGCTGGAAGTTACAGGCGGGCAGGTGGTGGCTTCCTTGTCGGAAGAGACGATGTTTAAAGGCAAAACCGATTTTCTTACAGAAAACTCACAGATGATATTTTTTATAATCGGCGATAGCATACAACAAATTGGTAACGAAATTGATGTGATTAGTTATGTCAAAGAGGGCGAGAAAAACTGGGAGTTATCACTGGCAAGGTCAATTGCCGCATCTGAAGAGTTACGAAAATTTGGCGGATTATTAAAAATAAATTCCTTCACAAAAACTTATGTGAAACCCGCTGAATCAGCGGAAGTCTCTATTAATCAACGAAAAATAGACATAGTAATTCGTGAATCTATGAATGGAAATTCATCCTACATAAATCAATTCTAAATTCTGAAAATAAGACTTGTGGAATCACCTCAATATGCTAAAACTAGATAGCGTGCTTTAGTGGCGCGCAGTTATCATTGGCAAGTAGCCTCACTTTTCTATAGTATTTTTCATTTGAAGTAACCGGTTGTCATTCTTCGGATTCATAAAATTCACCTATTGAATATAGGCTAAAATTTTATTCACCTTGAATTCCTACGGCTACATCAAAGCAAAAACACTATAGAAAACGCTGTGTTTTCTGTTTTGCGCTCATTTTGGGGTTTCGTAGGTGAAAAGGTTATTTCTGTTACTTTTATTTGTTATAAGCTTGCTTGCGAGCGTCACGTCTTATGCAAATATTGCCGAGCCGTTAATAGTGACGGGAACGAATAGCAAAAATTACGCCCGTATTTTATTTTATTGCAAGCAGCCGGTCGGTTTCGGCACAAGCCTGGTAGATAAAAGCCTGAAAGTCAGTTTTGCACGTGATTTTGTCCCGGATTTCTCCGATGTAAAAGCGAACCTGGACTCGCATATAAAAAATATTTCAATCAGCGATAATGGCAAGGTAGTGGAGTTTGAACTGCTTAATTCGGATTATACGTTGCGGAAATTTGTCGGAGAGCATTTTGTCGGCGTGGATTTGGTAAAAAAAACTCCAATCAAGGAAACCAAGAGAGTTGAGCCTAAGATTATTATCGCAAAATCACCACCTTTGCCAAAAATCAGGCCGGTTAAAATAATAGTACCGGAATTGGTAAGGAAGTTTGAACCAGCCTCAACCAAAGTTGATTTCGATGAATCTGTGACATATGCACAACTTGAAGAGGAAGATTTCTCGGCAGATGAAGATGCTGAATTCACAGAAGATGACCAGGAATTAAACCCGGATATTCTGTCGCAAATAACGTTCCCATGGGATAAAGAAGTCGGAGCTGCAGCATTCGTCCGCGGTGATTTTTTATGGATAGTGTTTGATGAGTACAAAAACTTTGATATAAAAAATATTTTGGAAAAAAATCAGGATTATTTTAGCGAAGGAGAACAAATTAAAAACAGATTTTATACAATAACCAGGTTCAGATTGAAGGAATATTTAAATATCGTAGCCTTCAAAGAAGAGGAAAACTGGATCGTTGGCCTGACTGAAAAAATATTTGAATCGGAAAACACACCAGACCTGAATATTACAAATAGCGAACTTTTAGGCTCAACATTGCTGCTTTCAAGCAAAAAAAAATTGCAACCTTTGCGGTTGATTGACCCCGAAGTTGGTGATGAAATGGTAGTTCTTTCTTACAAAACGGAAGGTACTGGGGTAGATTTAATTCGGACATACCCCGATTATATTATGATAAAAACCGCGCAAGGTGCCTCGCTCGTTCTAAAATCCGACGATGTTAAACTTAGTGTGGTAAGAAAAGGTGTCGAAATTGTTGGTCCCACCAATCGCTTATCGGGAAATGCACAATCAGCACTTCGTGAATTACAGGAGCGGGAAAGACTAGCGAAATTACGAGCAGAACGCTTAAAACAAAAAAGCGGAGAACTGGCCTTAATAAAATTTAATACCTGGAAGCTAAATGGTGAAAAGAAGTTTGTCAGCGATTTGAAAGACCTGGAATGGGAGATTACTGAAGCAAATTGGAGCAAAAAAGGCGAGCCCAGATTAAAGCTAGCTCGGTTTTATTTCGCGCATTATTTATATGTGGAATCGTTTGCAGTCATTGGAACTATTGAGCTTTTTAATAAGAATCTGGCAAAAACCAATGATTTTTTATCGTTAAAAGCCGCGACCTTATATTCAATGAGGAGATATGATGCCGCTGCTGAAATATATGGCAATCTGGATTATAGTAAATTCACCGAACGAGATAGAAAAGAGGCCAAATTTTGGCAGGCCGCAACCAACGTGCAATTATCTAGTATCGTTAAAACAGACACATTTATGACGGATAATCCGCTTGATGATAAGAAAAAAGCGGAGGAAAAGGACGATGGAACGGATGTCGTAGCAAACACAAAACTAATGCGAGATACTTCTACAAGATTATTGAGAATTATCAGGAAGATGGATCCGGATTTTGTCAATGCGGATGAACTGCAAAAACTGGAAGCAACAGCAAGGTTTGTAACAAATCACTACCAAGAAGCTATCAGAAGATTTGAAGAAACGGATTTATTTAGATCCGGCGATGCATTTGAAGCAGAAGAGAATAGCCTGTGGTGGAGCACAACCGATTCACGAAAAAGCGGCGATTATGAATTTAAGTTAATTGACAATTTTGAAGGTTTTTTAAAGCTCTACCCCGACCGTGTTTATAACGATTTTTCTCTCCTGGCCGTGGAAGATAAACTGAAAAGAAATGATGTCGGCTCCGCAGAGGTGATATTGGCTAATTTCCGTGAGGAAAAAAGGTTGGAACAGAAAAATAGCATCGAATTTTTTAGAGGGTTATTCTTCGCAAAAGATGAAGAAGATCAAAAGGCCATAGAGATATGGGAGGTTATGGTCGACGATATTATGGACCGATATAACAGAACCAGAGCGCAATTTGCACTGACTGTATTTCTGCTGAGAAAGGAGGATATTGACCTGCCGGAAGCCATAAAAAGGTTGAATCTTGTGCGTTCCGCCTGGCGTGGTGATATCGTGGAATTCAATATATTGAAACTCCTCGGTGAATTTTATATGGATGAAAAGGAATATTTAGAAGGCTTTAAAGTATGGCGCGATGCGATTTCTGCATTCCCTAGATCGGATGAGGCTCTTTTGATCGCAAAAAAGATGAGTGACAAGTTCGTGCAGATATTCAGTCAGGGTGACGCCGATGAAATTCCGCAACTTGAGGCACTTACGCTGTATTATGAATTTAGAGAGTTAACTCCAATCGGCAAACTGGGAGATGAAATGATCGGCCGTCTTGTAGACAGATTAATGAAAGTTGACCTATTAAGCCGCTCTGCCGCATTATTGACCCACCAGGTTAGATTCAGGCTGGTCGGCGAAGAGCGTGATTTAGCAAGCACAAAATTGGTCAAAATACATTTCATGAATAATAATCCGCAAAATGCCCTGGATGTTCTGGACGCAACCAGCCATGACAGCATGGCCCCCGAGGTGATTACAGAAAGAAAATACCTTAAGGCAAAAGCCCTGATCGATCTCGGAAAAAGTAACAGGGTTCTGGCGTTACTGAAAGGGGATGACAGTCATCAAGCATCATTTTTAAGGGCGGAAGTTTATTGGAAAAATAAAGTATGGAGAAAGGTTGTAGAGGAACTGGAAACCCCATTTAGGGCAATTCGAAGGGAAGAAAAAACTCTAACACAAGAAGAAACTGACCAGCTGCTGCGCCTCGCTGTCGCATATGCAATTGACGAAAAAAAGAAACGCTTAAGCATACTTTATGAAGATTTTAATGATTTCGTCCCCGATGAAAGCAAAAGGAAAATCCTGGTTTTTGTAGCAACAGACCGAGGCCCGGTCGACTATCGAGACGTCCAATATACAGTTGAGTTTGAGGACATGGAAAAATTCCTGGAAATATATTTGGAATCAACAGGAGAAAAATCGTCAATTTTCGAGAAGGTCGCGGATACCCAAGGCAGTATTTGATAGGTTTGTTTTACCCCCTGCAACATAAATTTAATTTCTTATTAACAGTTTCTACTTATAGTATAGTGTGATACCCTCTATTTTCGAATACGAAAATACTGTAGCCTTCATTGTGAAGTCAGAGACGCGGTCAAAATTATGAGTAATCACTATATTTTATGGATATCTATTATTATTTGTATTTTTATATCGCTGCTTATCCTGGTCGGCGGTGGCGATAATTATAGCAATGGAAGTTTAGGCGCTTACTCCTTGCTGTCGTTGGGATTTTTGCTGCTGTTATATTCAAACTGTAAAACAGCCAACCCACCCAATAAACATAAAAAAAAGACAAAAAATATTATATCCATGGACTCCAAAGGTGGGCTGCAGATAATTTTAGATAATGTTATCGATGGAATAATCCATATTGACCATAAGGGCAGCATAAAATTATTTAATAAAGCGGCCGAACTAATGTTTGGCTATAAAGAATCGGAAGTGCTAGGAAAAAATATAAATATTTTTATACCAAAAAAATATAAGGATAAACATAAAAAATATCTGAAGAATTTTAATAATGGCGGGCATAGTGCTATTATCGGAGTAAACCGGGAAATTGAAGCAAAAGCTAAAGATGGAAGTATTTTTCCGATAGAAATCGGAATTAATGAGGTTTATGTCGGAGATGAACAAATATTCGTCGGAGTAGTTAGAGACATAACGGAACGCAAAAAATCCGAAGAAAGAATACATAAATATACAGACCGGCTGGAATGGGCGCATTTCGAGATGCAACAGGCCAGAAGAGAAGCGGAGCGGGCAAATAAAGCAAAAAGCATGTTCCTGGCAAATATGAGTCATGAAATCAGAACCCCGCTAAATGGCGTTATGGGCATGACAGAATTGCTGATGAATACGGACTTAAAGGATAAGCAGAGCAAATATGCGGAACGTATTTATGGCTCCGGCTCATTACTGCTGACCATTATCAATGACATATTGGACTTCTCCAAAATAGAAGCCGGTGAGATGAAACTCGACCCTCAACCCGGCGAAATTAAGGTAATAGTGAAGGAAATAAAAGAAATGCTCTTTGCAAAATATAATGAAAAAGGGCTGAAATTTACTGTTAGCTTCGGCAAGGATACCCCTGTAAAATTAGCTTTTGACCAAACGAGAGTTTCACAAATTTTAATAAATCTGATCGGTAATGCGATTAAATTTACTGAAAATGGCAGCATAAAATTGGTAATTAAAAATAAAAAATCCAATAATAAAAAGGCATCGATCTTGTTTGAAGTAACGGACACTGGTATCGGAATCGACCCAAGCAAGATAGAAAAAATATTTGATAAATTCGCACAGGCCGACGCATCAACTACCAGAAAATTCGGCGGAACGGGATTAGGGCTGGCTATCTGCAAACAATTGGTTAGTCTGATGGGCGGAACAATTGGAGCGCGCAGTGAATTGGGCAAAGGTTCAACGTTTTGGTTTGAAGTTACTATGCCGATCGTATAGTATTCCCTAAATTCATTCCTACGTTGTCGTTCATTAATTTTATAATATACACGTATGTTTAATACGCTCAAATATTATAAAATTAATGTCTCCTAGTAGTAATTGAATTTAGAAAATACTATATAAAAAAATAAAAGAGGAATT